>JBARAE010000875.1:0-18228 GCA_049791715.1 Micromonospora sp. | reverse complement strand
GGGCAACGTCACAGAGGTGCCGTGCCCGGGGCCGTCAACTGTCCCGCGGTGTCCGATCAGAGCCGGTCGGCGAACCAGTCGGTGAGCCGAGCCACGGCGACTGCCGCGTAGTCGTAGCTGCAGTGCAGGGACCCGGCGCCGTCGTAGATGTCGGTGGTGACGTCCTCGACCGTGAGCGCCTCGATGAACTGTTCGGCGCCCTTGATGTCCATGATGACGTCGCGGGTGCCGTGCATGACGTAGACCGGTACGTTGATCTTGTCCGCCACACCGTCGAGCGTGAACTTCGCGAGCTTCTCGCGGGCCTCGGCGTCATCCTTCGAGCCCGACAGCCACTGCAGCTGCTCCTGCAAGGGCGGGTAGAACTCGTAGAAGTCGCGGAGGATTCTCCAGGTGCCGCACCAGGCGGCGACCGCCTTCACCCGCGGCTCGAAGGCGGCTGCGCGCGGCGCGTAGTACCCGCCGAAGCTGACGCCGGCGAGTCCGAGGCGGTCCATGTCGACGTCGGAGCGGGTGGCGAGGTAGTCGAGCACCGCCGCGACCGGCACCTCGTAGTCCGGCCGGCTGTACATCTTCTTGAACCGCAGCGAGCTTCCACGACCGGGCGTGTCGACGACGACGACGTTGATACCGCGGTCGGGGAACTGGTTGCCGCCGAGGAAAATCAGCTCCTCGGCCCAGGAGTCCGCACCGCCGAGGAACAGCACCGTCGGCCGCTTCTCCCCGGAGTCGTCGGGCCGCATGATGTAGCCGTCCATCGTGGTGTTCTCGAAGGGGACGTGGATCCGCTCGAGGACGCCGTCACTGAGCTCGACGGCCTTCTGGAAGTTCTTCGTGCCGTTGACGTAGGCCTGCTCACGCCGTGGATCAGAGGAGCGCAGGAAGAACTCGGAGTGCCGGTAGTAGCTGCACGAGCGGAAGAACGCTTTCATCGCGGTGTTGCGGTGGCCGGCGTCGAGCTCGCGCTGGGCGAACGCGCCGGTTTCCTCGGCGGTGCGCACCCACTCGCGTTGCCAGACCTCGCCGTCGGTAGTGGTGTCACCGATACGTGCCGCGGTACGGGCACACTCGAACAGGTCCGCACCGCCGACCGCCACCTGGGCGAGCAGTCGCATGGTCTGCAGCGACCAGTCCTCGTCCTGGGGGAAGAGTTCGATGATGGACAAGGCGTCGTGCTCGAGGTTCGCGTCGGGCGCATTCTGGCTGGTCGTCATGCTTCACTCCGTTTCTTACGAGGGCCTCTGACGCGGGACGGAGCGCGGCCCCGCGTACGTCGGCAGGCGCCGACGCGGTAACCCGCTGCTGCCAACGTAGGGACGGGCCGATACCGGGCACGTCCCCCCGACGGGTCAATTCAGGAATTCGCCGGATCGCCCCTTCCAGCGACTTCCGGTCTGGCCCATGCTCGGTGCTTGTCAGACGAGTGGATACCCGCTCAGGGCTACACGTCCTGGGCGTTCGGGCAGCGGCTCTGGCACCCACTGGGCGGCTCAGCCCGCTGGCCCGGTCGGTGCACACCCGCAGCCCGACGCAGGGCATCACCGCATGACACCTGAGATGACAGGAGAACCAGTGCAGCAGGTGCAGCCCAACTGGATAGCCGGGAAGCCGGTCGGATCCGACGACATCCGTGACGTCGTCCACCCCTGGGACGGGCGGCTGGCCGGCCGGGTCGGCCTGGCCACGCCGCAGCAGATAGAGGAGGCCGTCGCCGCCGCCGACGCGGTCCACCGGGAGGCGGCCGCGCTGCCGGCGCACGTCCGGGCCGCCGCGCTCGATCACGTCCAGCGCCGGCTCACCGAGCGCGCCGACGAGATCGCCCGGCTGATCACCGCCGAGTCCGGCAAGCCGTTGAAGTGGGCCCGGGTCGAGGTCACCCGAGCCGCGTCCGTCTTCCGGCTGGCCAGTGAGGAGGCCCGGCGCTGGAGCGGCGAGCTACAGCGGCTCGACACCGATCCCGGCGGGGTCGGGCGGATCGCG
Organism: Micromonospora sp.; assembly: GCA_049791715.1. Lineage (GTDB taxonomy): Bacteria > Actinomycetota > Actinomycetes > Mycobacteriales > Micromonosporaceae > Micromonospora. The sequence goes on along the minus strand of JBARAE010000875.1, from coordinate 16,248 downwards.
ATGATCCAGCGGGTGCCGCGCGGACCGGTCCTGGGCGTGGCGCCGTTCAACTTCCCACTGAACCTCGTCGCGCACAAGCTGGCCCCGGCCGTCGCCGTCGGCGCGCCGATCGTCGTCAAACCGGCCCCGAAGACGCCCCTGTCGGCGCTGCTGCTGGGGGAGCTGTTCGCCGAAACCGAGCTTCCGTCGGGCATGGTCTCGGTCGTCGTCGTGCCCAACGAACGCGCCGGCGACCTGGTCGCCGACCCGCGGCTTCCGGTGGTGTCCTTCACCGGCTCGGGGCCGGTCGGCTGGGGGATTCGCGACGCGGTCCCGCGCAAGCACGTCACCCTCGAACTCGGCGGCAACGCGGCGGCGGTGGTCTGCGCGGACTGGGCCAGCGACGCCGACCTTGACTGGGCCGCCTCGCGTATCGCGACTTTCGCCAACTACCAAGCCGGGCAGTCGTGCATCTCCGTTCAGCGGGTCTTCGTCGACCGGACGCTGGCCGGCCCATTCGCCGATCGCCTCGTCGGCGCCGTGCGGGCACTTCGGGTCGGTGACCCGTGGGACGAGACCACCGACGTCGGCCCGCTGATCGACGTCGTCGCCGCCGAGCGAGTCGAGGCGTGGGTGGGGGAGGCGGTGGCAGCCGGCGCGACGCTTTTGACCGGTGGCGTGCGGGACAACAGCGCCTTTGCTCCGACCGTGCTCGCCGATGTGCCGCCGCATGTCAAGGTGTCCAAGGAGGAAATCTTCGGCCCGGTGCTCACCATCACCACCATCGACGGAGTCGACGCCGCGTTCGCCGCCGTCAACGACTCACGGTACGGGCTGCAAGCGGGCATCTTCACCCACGACATCCGCGTCGCCATGCGGGCGCAGGCTGAGCTGGAGGTCGGTGGCATCATCGTCGGTGACGTGCCCAGCTACCGCGCCGACCAGATGCCTTATGGCGGGGTCAAGGAGTCCGGCGTCGGCCGAGAGGGTGTGCGTTCGGCGATGGAGGACCTGACCCATGAGCGAGTTATGGTTCTCGCCGTGTAGCGCGGACGGGCCCCGGCCGACGTCGGGCGGCATCGCCTCTAAAGCCACGGCTCGTGGTTGATTCTCCAAGGGTCAGAGTTCGCCGCCTCGGTGTGCCTCCTCGATCGCCGCGAGGGTCGCCCGCAGATGTGCCACGGTGAGCGCTACCGCATCGTCTACCGCTCCCTCGCGGTAAAGGTCGAGCATAGCGGCGTGCTCTGCATTGGCCTCCTCGACCTGCTGCGGTCGAGAGCTGAGAGACAAGGCGACATAGGGGGCCGCACTATCTCTCAGCCCGGCGAGAATTTTGGCGAGCCGACTCGAGCGGTCAATCTCGCTGAAGATCGCATGGAAGTCGCGGTTGAGCTCTACCCAGGTGGAGATGTCGCAGGGCTCCTCCATGCGCCGCTGAAGCTTTTCGGCGCGGTCAAGTTGTTCCGGAGTGATTGCGGTAATAACGCGGTGCACCATGAGGGGCTCGAGCGCGATCCGGAGCTCGTACAGCTCCCGCACCTCAGCGATGTCCAAGGACCGGACGAGTGCCCCGCGGTGGGGGTCGAAGACAACGAGTCCTTCGGAAGCGAGGTCTCGTAGCGCCTCGCGGACCGGCGTCGTGCTCACGCCGAGTCGCTCGGCTAGTTCGGACTGGACAAGTCGCGCGCCACCGGCCAAGGTACCGTCGAGCAAGGCAGCGCGGAGTGTCTGGCGGACGTATTCGTGTGCGGTCCGCGCCCGCGTAGGTGGTGCAAACTTTTCCAGTGGCATAGGTCCTCGTCACAAGCCGCTTGTCTGACTCTCCGTCGCGCTGATCGTACTCAGCAGGTCTTTGGTCCTCCCGGGTTCCCACCGCGCTGTGCGAACTCCACAGAAATCCGGCTGGAGGACCAACCGAGACGCAGCAGGGACCACAGCAGAATCCGCGCCTTTGCGGGCGGAAGCCAGCCGGCCGGCACAGCCCCCCGGGAGATGAGGTCCATCTCCGATCCGACGAAGCCGTACGTGCGTTCGGCCGTCGACCCGGCACCGGTGCGGGTGGCGAGGATGACCGGAAGCCGGCCGACCGCCCGGCTGATGGCCCAGGCGAGTGGTGCGGGGACATGTCCCACTCCGAGTGCGGCCAGCACGACACCGTCGTACTCGGCATCGATGACCAGTTCGAGCAGCTCACCGTGATCTGCGAGATGTGTCGTCAGCAGGGCCACACGGGGATCAGCGGGCGTCTCATCCGGCATCGGCAGACGGGGGTGCCGTACGGGCCGGTTTCCGTACACCGGCAAGCCCTCGACCAGGCGGCCGAGCGGGCCGAACACCGGCGACCGAAAGGCGTTGGTCGCACTCGAGTCCATCTTGCATACCCGTGCAGCCGCGTGGATCTCGTCATTGAGTACGACAAGTGCGCCCAGCTCGCGTGAGGCTGTTTGGGCTGCCGTGGTGACGGACCCGAGGAGGTTTGCGGGGCCATCTGAGCCGGGGCGCTGGGGCGACCGCATGGCTCCCGTCACGACAAGGGGCTCGGGCCGGTCCCAGAACAAGTCGAGCAGGTAGGCCGTCTCCTCGAGGGTGTCCGTGCCCTGCACGAGTACAACGCCGTGTGCCCCGCTGTCGATCGCCTTGGATGCCCAGGCGAGCGCCCCGAACAGGTCGTCGTATCCAAGCGACGCACCCGGAAGCGCCGCAAGGGTGGCCGCCTCCAGCGACGCGACGGCCTCGAGGTCGGGAACCGCGGCGAGCAGTTCGTCGGCGCTCAACGTCGGTGTCACGCCGCCTTCTGTATGCGAAGTCATCGTGATCGTTCCGCCGAGCGAGCCGACTGCGATCCGAGGTTTCGTCATCGTGTTCCTTCGGCAGGTGGACGTGACCGTTGACACTATACATCCCACATCTTATAGGGTGCAGGAGGCAAGACCGGCTCAGTCATCAGCCCGAGTGGAGGCTTCCATGGCCAGCACGACGCAGGTCAGCGGCTCGACGGGATCAAGAGGGGCAGGTGGGGCGCGGCTGACCAAGGCGGTTGCGCTGACGACACTTGTTCTCTTGGCTGCGTCGTACGTGGTCAATGCAATGGACCGTCAGGTCTTCCCGGTGCTCCTACCCGACATCCGTAAGGAGTACGGTTTCTCGCTCGCGCAGGGCGGCCTGTTGGCGACGATCTTCACGTTGGGCATCGGCCTGGCCGGCGTGCCCACCGGTTACCTGCTCGACAGGCTCTCCCGCAAAGCCGTGATGTTGGTCGGAATCGTCATCTACTCGGCGTTCACGATCCTCACCGCTGTCGCGGTCGGCTTCGCGGACATGTTCGCCTATCGTGCGCTGTCCGGCGTCGGTGAGGCTATGCAGAACGCGGCGCTGTTCTCCGCTGTCGGGGCTTACTTTTTCGCAAATCGTGCGATGGCACTAGGCAGTTTGAACTTTGCGTACGGCGTCGGCGGGTTCCTCGGCCCGCTGCTGGGTGCCAAGATGGCCATCGCCGACGGATGGCGTACGCCGTTCTACGTCTACGGCGTCATCGGCCTGGCTTTCGTCGTGGCGATCGCCATCTTCGTCCGTAAGCGGTTCACCGAGCAGGTCGAAGGCCAGGCTGCCGCCGGTGGAACGCGCTCCTTCGACCACGTCTTCCCGAACCTCTACAACCGCAACATTTTGCTGCTGGGCGTGACGGCGATCGTCGTCGGTCTCGCGATGTACGGCTATCTCGGCCTCTACCCGACGTTCCTGCAGGAGGTCCTGCACCTGAGCAAGAGCCAGGCTGGCACCGCGGCGAGCATGTTCGGCCTCGGCGCGCTCGTCGGTCTGCCTGCGGGTTACCTGGGCGACAAGCTGAACCAGAAGTGGGTCCTCATCGTCGCGCTGCTCGCAGGTTGCGTCGTCGGGTACCTGATCTTCAACGGGCCGACGACGGCCGGAGCCCAGTACCTACTGTCCTTCTGCGAGGGGGCGATCGGAAGCGGGTTCTGCTTCGTCAACGTCTACTCCGCTATGCAGCGGGCGGTCCGCCCCGAAATGATCGGCCGTGCGTCGGGTCTCTTCGTGACCTGCCTGTACGTTCCGGCGTCGATCGCGGGCTACCTGTTCGCCGAGCTGGTGCAGAACCTGAGCTGGGGTGGCGCCGGCTTGGTGCAGCTCGGACTCCTGCCGCTGATCGGCGTCGCCGCCATGCTCCTCGTCAAGCCGCAGCACTTCTCGAACGCGACTGTCCAGCCGGGTCACTGACCCACAGCCGCTGCCACCGCTGTCTCCTCGTCTGGAGGTTTTACCGTGAGCTCCAAGCCCGGACCCCGCCGCTGGCATGAGCAACGCTGGCTCATCGACTCCATCCTGCGTACGGACGGCCTCGAATGGGATCAGCCGCGCGTGGCATACACCCTGCGCCCGATGGGGGTCGATGCCACGCCCGACTTCCACGTCGCGAAGTCGCGGATCTCGAAGTTTGCTGATTTGACACCCGTCTTCACCGAACTAGCCGAGCGCCGCGAGCGACTCGCCGTCGAGGCGGAGAAGGCCGGCCGTGACGTCACGGCCCGGGAGCACTACTTTCATGCGGCCCTGCTGTACGCCACGGCGGAGTGGCCGATCTGGGAGGACAGCCCGCAGCTGACCAGCCTGGATGATCGAAAGAATCGCTGCTACGCCGCCTACGGTCGGCTCGCCGACCACCACGTCGAGCGGGTGGAAATCCCCTTCGGTGACGCATACATCCCCGCATGGTTCCATCTGCCGCCCGGCTATTCCGGTGGGGCGGTGCACACCGTCATCATGTGCGGCGGCATGGACGCGGCGAAGGAGCTGAACGTCAACCTCTACGGCGACAAGCTGCTGCAGCGCGGGTTCGCGGTGCTGTCGTTCGACGGCCCGGGCCAGGGCGAGGCGCCGATCCGGGGGGTGAAGTTCACGCCGACGGCGTGGGTGGACGCCGGAGAGGTGATCCTCGACTGGTGCCGGTCGCGGCAGGAAGTCGACAACGACCGCATCGTGGGTTTCGGATTGTCTTTCGGGTCGTACTGGATGTCGCAGATAGCGACGTCACAACCTTCGTTGAAGGGCGCGGCGGTCGGGCTGGTGTGCCACGAGCCCGGGGGACACATGATCTTCGAGATGGCGTCACCCTCGTTCAAGGCGCGGTACATGTGGATGTCCGGGCTAGAGAACGACGAGGCGGCGTTCGACGCCATGGCCCAGGAGATTGACCTGCGGCCGGTGATGCCCGACATGCGGATCCCGTGGCTGGTGGTCGCCGGCGACGAGGACGAGCTGTCGCCAATGGAACACAGCTACGAACTCGCCCGCATGTCCCCGAGTCCCTCGCCCATGCTGGTGTACCAGCAGGGGCGCCACGCGCTCTCGCTTCCCACCCCCTCCGTGGCGCTCGGCCCGAACTGGCTGACGTATTCGGCCGACTGGCTGCTTGACCGGGTCAATGGTGTTCTGGCCGAGGACTACGTCGATTACGTGCTGCCCAGCGGCACGATCGAACGCCAGCCCCATCCGAAGGAGCAGGACCGATGAGTCCGTCGCTGCCAAACCTTGCTTCGCGACGGGTCGCCGTGGTCACCATCGATCTGCATCGCGGACACCTGGACCCCGCGGTGGCGACGATGCCACTACCGGCAGAGGTCTCGGCGCGCGTTGTCGCGGCGAACGTCGAGCTGATCGGGGCCGCGCGTGAGCGAAACATCCCGGTCGTGCACGTGGTGACCTCCTACCACGGGGTGAAGGAGATCGCCTCGAACCCATGGTGGTCGGCAGTCGCCGACACGGACGCGACCCGAAAGAACGTTCTGCGGCACCAGCTGCCCGGTAGCCCCGGCCTGGATGTGATGCCGGAGGTACTGGATAGCGAGTACGACATCGTAGTGATGAACAAGAAGCGGTACGACTGCTTCCACGCCTCCGAGCTCGACCACGTTTTGCGCTCGCGCGGGATCGACACGATCCTCGTCACGGGTGTCAACACGAACAGCTGTGTTCTCGCGACGACCGTGTCGGGCAACGCCAAGGACTACGCCATGGTCGTGGTCGAGGAGTGCGTCGACACCATGGACGCGGCACTGCACGAGGCGGCTCTGTCCGTGATCCGGCAGGCATTCGGCTGGGTCGCCACCGTCAAGGAGGTCGTGGCCGCGCTGTGAGAGTCATCGACGTCCACGCACACGTGATCCCCCCGGCGCTCGTCGCCTCGATGCGCGCCGGGGACGCCCCTGACGACATCCGCATCGAGGCCCAGGACTCGCGTCCGTGGGTCGTGCACCGACAGGGCTACCGGTACCCCTTGCTCAATGCGTTCCACGACGTACAGGCGCGCCTCGATGCGATGGACGCAGCTGGAGTGGACGTGGCGGTCCTCTCCTCACCGCCGACATTGTTTCTCTACTGGATCGACGCGGCGAGCGCCGCCGACGCGGCCCGCGTGATCAACGATGCCATCGCGGCGATGGTTGCGCAGGCGCCCACCCGGTTCACCGGAGTGGCGACCCTGCCGCTGCAGGACCCGGGCGTTGCGGCAGTGGAGCTACGGCGCTGTGTGCGGGAACTCGGCATGTGCGGGGCTCAGATCGGCCCGCACGCGGAGGGGCTGCCGCTGGATGACGGGGCACTGCGGCCGGTTCTCGACACGGCCGTCGAACTCGGTGTCCCGCTCATCATCCATCCGTACTACGTGGGCTCGTCGCCAGGGCTCGACGGCTTCTATCTCACCAACCTCCAGGGCAACCCGTGGCAGACCGCAGTCTGCGCTTCGCGGCTGATCTTGTCGGGAACGCTGGACGCGCTGCCGTCTTTGGAGGTCGTGCTAGTGCATGGCGGTGGCCATCTGCCGTACCAGATCGGCCGGCTTGACCACGGACACAAGGTGCGCCCGGAGGCCCAAGCGCCTCTGCAGGCACCGAGCGCATACCTGCGCCGCTTCCACTACGACACGCTGACCCACCGGCCGGCGTCGACCCGGTGGCTGATCGACCAGGTCGGTGCCGACCGGGTGCTCTACGGCACCGACATGCCGTTCGACATGGGCGGGGGTCCGCTGCGCGAGCAACTAGCTGGATTCCCTCTTTCCGACGAGGCCCTCACCGCGGTCGCCCACACGAACGCCGAGCGGCTCTTCGCACTGGACGGAGTGTTGAATCATGGCTGAGAGCCTCCTGCTTCATATCAACGGCAAGGACGTCCCGGCGAGCGACGGCGGGACGTTCGCGGTCCGTAACCCGGCGAACGGCGAGTTGCTGTATGAAGTCGCGCACGCCACGCCTACCGACGTAGATGCCGCGGTGACGGCCGCCCGGGCGGCGTTCGACGACCGCCGGTGGCGGGGAATCCGCGCCCGCGACCGTGCCCGGATCCTGAACCGGGCCGCCGCCCTGCTCGCGGAGCGAACCGACGAGTACGCGCGGCTTGAGACTCAGCAGATCGGCCGGACACTGCGGGAAATGCGAGCTCAGCTGAAGCGGTTGCCAGAGTGGCTTGAATACTTCGGCGCGGTAGCCCAGACCAGCGAAGGGGTCGCCCCGGACTTCGGGCACGGACACCTCAACGTGGTGCGCCGTGTCCCGCTTGGCGTCGCGGGCCTCATCACCCCGTGGAACCACCCGCTGTTGATCACCATGAAGAAGGTGGCAGCGGCGCTAGCCGCAGGGAACTCACTCGTGATCAAGCCCAGCGAACTCGGTCCGGTCGTACCGCGCGAACTGGCGGTGTTGTTGGAGGAGGCGGGGGTTCCCGCCGGCGTCGTTAACGTCGTGCCGGGCCTCGGCCGGACGACCGGAAAAGCGTTGTCAGAACACGGTGGGCTCGCAAAGCTGGACGTTACGGGCGGTACCGAGACCGGCAGGGTGATCGCCGCAAACGCTGGTAGCGCGCTCATTCCGATTACGGCGGAACTCGGCGGCAAGGCGCCCGTGATCATCTTCGAGGACGTCGACATCGACCAAGCGGTCGCAGGAGCGCTCTTCGCCGCATTCATTGCGACTGGGCAGACCTGCGTGCAGGGTGCGCGGGTACTGGTGGCGCGCGACATTTACTCGACGGTGGTGGACGGGCTGGTGGAGCGGACCCGGGCGCTGCGCATCGGTAACCCGCTCGACCTGCAGACTCAGATTGGCCCGTTGGTCTCGCAGGCGCAGCGGGATAAGAGCGCGGAGGCGGTCGAGCGGGCACGCCGACAGGGTGCCACCATCCTCTGCGGAGGGCGGATCCCCGAGGGCGAGTCGTACGCGGAGGGGTGGTTCTACGAGCCAACCGTGGTTGCGGACGTCACCCCGAAGCACGACCTCTGGTACGAAGAGGTCTTCGGCCCAGTGACCCTCGTCAGGCCCTTCGACGGCGAGGAGGATGCGGTCCGACAGGCGAACGACTCGCCGTTCGGGCTTGCGGCGTCTGTGTGGACACACGACGTCGGCCGTGCCGTAAGAGTGAGCGAGCGCTTGGACATCGGCATCGTGTGGGTCAATGACCACCACCGCATCGATCCAGCCTCGCCCTGGGGCGGATTCAAGGACAGCGGAATCGGCTCGGAAAACGGGCTCGACTCCTACAAGGCTTACACCCGACAACAGAGCCTTGTGATCAACTCGACGCGCGAGTCGTTCGACTGGTTCGCCACCGTCGAGGACCTTCGCTACTCCTAGGAGGACGACATGCCCGACTCCGACTTGTTGATCGCCGGGGGAGTAATCGTCAGCCCGAACGGCCGCCGACCGGCCAATGTCGCAGTCGAAAACGGGGTGATTCGTTACATCGGCCCCGATCGACCATCAGCCCGCCAAACCGTCGACGCCACCGGACTGCTGGTGCTTCCCGGCGGCGTTGACACCCACGTCCACCTGATGGACCCCGGTAGCACGGAGCGCGAGGACTTCCCCACCGGCACCAGCGCAGCCGCGGCCTCCGGCGTGACGACGATCATTGAACACTCCCATGGCCAACCGGTGCGGACGGTGAACGACCTGAGAGGCAAGCTCGCATATCTCGCCGGCAGGTCCAACGTGGATTTCGGACTTGCGGCGCACGCCTGGCCGGGTCATGCCGATGCCGTAGCCGAACTGTGGGAAGCGGGGGTGTCGTTCTTCAAAGTCTTCACGTGCACAACCCATGGCATCCCCGGTCACGATGCGGCCGCGTTGAAGGCTCACCTCGAGGCCACCACATTGACGGGGGCGGTCAGCCTTCTTCACTGCGAGGACGAGTCCCTGACGGGAGCGGCAGAGTCCCTACTGCGGAAGCAGGGCCGCTCGGACAACTCGATTCTGCTCGACTGGCGCAACCGCGACGCGGAACTCGTCGCGGCGGCGGTCGCGGCACTGCTCGTGCGGCGTACCGGCGCCCGGGCGACGGTTGCCCATGTCAGCAACCCGGAGGTGGCGGCGTACGTGGCTACGGAGCGCTCCCGTGGTGCCACCCTTGCGGCCGAGGCCTGCCCGCAGTATTTCCTCCTGCGCGAGGAAGAGGTCCACGAGCACGGAGCGCTGCGCAAGTTCACTCCACCAGCCCGTGCCCGTACCGATGAGGACGAGGCGCAGATGTGGCGGTTGCTGCGTGAGGGTGTGCTCACGCACATGTCAACCGACCACGCGCCCTCGACGCTTGAGCAGAAGCGCCAAGGTGACATGTGGAACGTGCACTTCGGGCTTCCGGGCCTGGACAGCACGATGGCGCTGCTACTAGACGCGGCCGCACGCGGATATCTGGCGTACGAGGACGTAGCTCGCGTCTACAGCGAGAATCCCGCCAAGACCTACGGGCTCTGGCCGCGCAAGGGCCGGCTCGCCGTAGGGGCGGACGCAGACCTCGTGCTCGTAGACCCTTCGGTGAAGCGCACGCTGCGTAACGCTGACGTCCTGTCAAAGGCTGGATGGACTCCCTTCGACGGCCGTCCGGTCAGGGGACAGGTAGTCCGGACCTACCTCCGCGGCGATCTCATCGCCGAGCACGGGAAGCCAATGGATGCCCGTTCCGGCCAGTTCACACCAGGACCGGGGATCGCTAGTAATTGATCTTGCGGATGCGTCTGATAACCGTTTTGCGCCATCAGATAGGTCCCCGGACTCGCTGGGAGGCGAAGTGAGCGACACGACGATCGAGCAGGTTACTGCGGACACCGGTCCCCATTATGAACCCTACGGCTGGCATCACTGGCCGCAGTTTCCTTGGATGAGCTACCAGTTCCGCCGAGCCCTCGGGGAGACCCAGCCGGGCGGCGGGACCGTGAGCGAGGTCTTCCAGGCCGCCTCCCGCATGGTCCCTGGTGATAGAGAAAGTTGGTTCAGGGAGTGGCGCCGTGTCGCCGACCGCAACCGCTCCCGGGCAGAGGCGGCAGAGCGGGCTGGCCACGTCATAACGGCGCGGGATGCGTGGCTTCGTGCGACGGACTACTACCGCTCGGCCGAGTTCTGGCTGTCGGCGGACGACCCTCGCCGGCTCGAGACCTTTACCTTGTGCGAGGAGTCGTTCATCAACGCTTCCCGCTACTTTCCGGTGCCCGCCGAGCAGGTCGAGGTGCCGTACGAAAACGACACCTTCCTCCCTGCATACTTCCTTCGTGCGCCCGGGGCGCCCGACAGAGAGCAGCCGGTGCTCATCGCATTCGGCGGCCTTGATTCGTTCAAGGAGGAGCTCTATTTCATGGTCGGCCGCGGCGCCCTCGATCGCCGCATCTCGTGTCTGCTGGTCGACGGGCCCGGCCAAGGGGCGACGCTACGCCGTCAAGGGCTCGTCACGCGGTCCGATTACGAGGTGCCGGTCGCCGCATGCGTGGACTACCTGCTGGGCCGTGGGGATGTCGATCCCGCACGGATCGCGGTGAGCGGCTCGAGCCTCGGGGGTTACTACGCCGCCCGCGCAGGCTCAAAGGAGCACCGGCTCGCTGCCGCGGTTTCGCACGGGGCGATCTGGGATGTCTACGAGTTGTGGCAGGATCGTGGCGAGGACTTCGGTATCGCTGGCCACATAAAGTGGGTTTTCGGTACGTCATCGATGGCGGCGGCGCTCGAGCGAACGAAAGAGTTTTCCTTGGACGGGGTGCTCGATGAGATGCAGTGTCCCTACCTCATAGTCCACGGCGGCCACGATGTCCTTGGCGTACAGCAGGCCACGAAGACCGCGGAGTACGCCAGGAGCAAGGGCGTCGAGGTGACATTCCACCTCGTGGCCGAGGAGCAGACCGGCGCCGAGCACTGCCAGCATGACAACCCCACACTGGGCATGGAACTGATCGGCGACTGGCTCGTCGAGGTGTTCGGCATCAATGAGCGGAAGCTGCTGTCCGGATGACCAGCGTGACCCCACGGGTGCTCGAAAACGAGGGCTTCGAGGTCGTGGGCTATCACGACCTCGACGGCCATCCCGGCTTCAAACTCGCGCTACACGAGCAGGACGGCAGGTGGTACCTCTACACGGGCCTCCTATGGCACCGCGGTTGGGCGGTGCTTGATGTAACGCACCCAGCCGAGCCCAGGCTGTGTCGAATCATAGATGGGCCCCCCGGTACATGGACGATCCAGGTACAGGCCGCCGACGGCCTGCTGGTCGCCGGACTTGAAAAGCCTGTGCCTGGATGGGGTGTGGATGAGGACCTGCCGTTCTCCGAGGGCGCTTCCTTCTGGGATGTCAGGACCGATCCGACAAATCCCGAACGGCTCGGCGAGTGGTCAACGGGCGCGACCGGAACCCATCGCAACTTCTACGCCGGCGGACGTTACGCCTTCATGGCCGCAACCAGGCCGGGATACATAGGTCACGGACTCGCGGTCGTCGACGTGTCCGACCCCGTTCACCCGCGGGACGTGTCCTTCTGGGCCCTACCTGAACAACTCGACGACCACGGGCAGGGCGTACACCAGGCTTATCTGCACGGTCCGGCCTATGTGCGGGGCGACCGGGCCTACCTCTCCTACGGCAGGATGGGTCTCGTTATTCTCGACATCTCGGATATCACCGCGCTACGACTCGTGAGTCGCCTCGATTTCGGGGACCTCGCCAACTGGCTTGGATGCCATTCGGCCGTGCCGGTGCCGGGCCACGACCTCCTCGTAGTGAACAGCGAAGCGATCGAGGAGGGGGATAGGGACCCGCTCAACTACGCCTTCATCGTCGACATTTCGGAGGAGACGGCACCCAGGATCATCAGCAGCCTGCCGATGCCAAAACCCTCGAACGGGCTGCCCTACCGGAACTACTACCGGAAGGGCGGCAGATTTGGTCCACACAACCAGCACCACCACCAAGGCAATCCGGCGCACTTCGAACTACGCGACCACGTGCTCATGACATGGTTCAACGCGGGGCTGCGGATCTACGACATCTCGGACCCGTTGCAGCCAGCCGAGGTGGGCTGGTTCGTACCGGAGGACCCCCGCGAGCGTCACGGCACCCTGCCTACCTCGCTGGTGACCCAACTCGAGGACGTGATCGTAGACGCCCGTGGCTACATATATTGCACCGACAAGAACCACGGCTTGTTTGTACTCCGCTACAGCCCTGGGCTCCGATGACGAAAATCTCTCGAAGGGGGACCATCCACTCCGCCTCAAACGGGCGTTCAGCCGTCTGCTTAGCCCACCTGCAGTGATCGCCGTTCAGTGGCATGCACCACCTCGATGATCGCCCTCAAAGCGGTATTGGTCAGCGCCGGCCCCGAACGCTCCGAACCCTTCGAAACCGGCTCGAGGCTGCTGTACGTCGTCCTCACCCGCGCACATCACGAGACCATCGTGCTGCTCCTTTGCGAACTAGCGATCTTTGGTCGCTAGGTTCTTCACACTTGGGTCAAGTTTTCAGGCAGCCTGGGGGAGGCGGGCGCGGGTGGCGTAGTGGTCGACGTGTCGGGTGATGGAGGCCACCCGTGCCTACGCCGAGCGCCGCCGCGCCCAAGGCAAAACCGACCGGGAGATCAAACGCTGCCTCAAGCGCTACGTCGCCCGAGCGCTCTACCGACACCTCGAAACCCCACCAGGACCACTTGACGCGGCATAGGAGCGTCCTGCCGGGTGCAGCGTGTGGGTCTGTCTGCCCACGGCGGAATGTCTTGAATTCGGAGGCGAAGGTAAAGAGGCTCGGGGTGTGCCTGAGCTGATGGACATCGTGGTCGGAGATCAGCACTTCTCCCTGCGGGTATGGCAAGCCGTCGACAAGGGCAAAACGCCCACCGTGCTGCTTCATGCCACCGGAAAGACCGCACGCGACTGGGACGTGATCGCCTCGGGTCTGTGTGCTGAGCGGACGGCGTACGCCGTCGACCTGCGTGGCCACGGTGCCAGCGACTGGCCCGGCACGTACAGCCTGAAACTGTTCACGCAAGACGTCATCGGCATCTTGGACCAGCTGGGCATCGGCGCTGTGGACCTGGTCGGTCATTCCCTTGGCGGTCTGGTGGCCTGCGGGGTGGCTGCCGATCGGCCGGGATACGTCCGCAAACTCGTGCTTGAGGACATCGGTTACCTGCACCCTCGGCCGCCGGGACTTCCCGACCGTCCCGCGGGGGATCTGCCCTTCGACTGGCACATGGTGGAGCAGGTCCGGCCCGAGATCGACGATCCAGATCCAGGATGGGCCGACATCGTCGCCCGGATTATGGCACCCACGCTGCTCATCGGCGGCGGAGCAGCGAGCCCGATCCCGCAGGAGCACCTCGCCGAACTGGCCGATCGTTTGGCCGACGCTCGGCTGGTGACGATCGCGGCCGGCCACCTGGTTCACGAGACTGTTCCCGACGAGTACCTCAAGACCCTGATCGCCTTCCTCACCGAGTGATCGACGCCAAAGCCGTCGAACGACTCTGGAAGGAAGCCGTGACCGGAGAAGACGCACGGAGACTTATCGTGCGCGCCGCCCACGACCTCCGGAACTAGGCTCTGTCCTGTGATCTTGAGCGTGTCCCGCCCGGTCAGTCGCGCTCGTCTTCCTCGGTCTTGAAGGTGCGGAAACCCCGGCGGTGGTAGTTGGGTAGGGCGCGGGGGTGGTCCAGGGTCGATGTGTGCAGCCAGACCCTACTCACTGCGGGGCTCAGTTTCCACGCCCGTTGAACTGCAAGCGTTAACGCACATCCGCCCAGGCCCTTGGCGACGAAATCGGGCAGTAGCCCGAAGGCTTCGATTTCCACTTCATCGCCGGAGTGGAGATCGTAGGAGGCCATGCCCACAGGTTCGCCCCCGATGGACAGCAGCCAAAACGTCCTGGTCGGACACTGGGCAAACCATGCGCCCCATTCTTCCTCGGTCCGGCGTGCGCTCTTCCAACCGTAAGGGGCGCCGATCCTGGCCCGCAGGTCAACAACCAGCGGCGAATCTCGACCCAGGGGCTCCAAGACCAGTCCGGGCACTGATGCCGCCGGATTGAGCTGGTCACGGGCCGTCATTTCTACATACGTCACAATCTCCTTCACCCGTGGAGACTACGTGGTCCCCAGCTTGCGGATCACAGGACAGGGCGCCGGAGCCAGATGCGGATCGAGGCGACGTCGAGAGTGCCATCATCCGCATAGGCGATTTGCACCAAGACTGCCATCGAGATCGCCGGACACGCCCTAGCTGGCCGGGCTTGACCGAGTCTGTGATCTGACAACTGATGTGCGACGCAGCTTTGCCAGGTGATGTGCGACAGATCCAGCGCTAGGGGCGACAGGATGGCCGCCGGCGCAAGGTCCTGTCATGCCGATGAGCGTGCGTGTCGGATCGGGCCAAGGACGAGAGAGACGACGGCGGCATCCGTGACGAAGCTCGGTGCCGCGCACAGATGCCACCGTCGTGCTGCTCAGCGAGGTGCCTGTCCTACCTGCCGAGAACGTTCCGGTCCGATAGATGCCGATAGTCAGTTGCGGTAGCGGAAAAGGATCCGGCCGCGGTCGAGGTCGTACGGGCTGATTTCCACGAGCACGCGGTCAAACGGCAGGATCTTGATGTAGTTCTTCCGAATCTTCCCGCTGATGTGCGCCAGCACCTTGTGCCCGTTCTGGAGCTCCACTCTGAAGGTGGCGTTGCGAAGACACTCGAGAACCGTGCCCTCAAGTTGGATGCCGCCGTTAGCTTTGACCATGTTTCCTAGTACTCCCGTTCAAAGACGGCTGGGTCGAGGAGAGGACGTCAACGGAGCACCAACTCCAGGTTGCTGCCCGCACGCCGGGCGCCGACGCCTTCGAACAGCGCGATCGCTGCGCCGTTGGACTGGTTGACATCCGCTGACGCCGTCGCGATCCCGCGCCGGTGGGCCGAACCCAGCACCTCGGCCAGTAACGCCCGAGCGATACCTCGGCGGCGCTGATCGGAACGGACCGCGATCAGACCGATCCGTGGTTGCCGCGGAAGCGGCGCTACGCGTACCAATCCCACATATTGATCGGAGCATGCCGCCACGGCGTACTTCGCCGGGTCCGGTCGGGGAGGACCGTCCGGACCGGACAACACCTCCGGCGGCATCTCCTGCCATCCGACAGTGGCTTCGATCTCGTCCCGGATGACGCGGTCCAATGCGCGGAGCGCACCCTCCTCGGCGTCGCCAACGGCCAACGTTGTCACGCCCCATGGCGGTGGCGCCGAGCCGAGTCCCGTGATCCGCGGGTCGGTGGGCACGACGTACTCCCACTCGCGGCGGCGGGGCGCGAAGCCAGCTCGCTCCCACTGGAGCATCAGATCGAGGTCGGCCTCGTCAACGACGGTGTACAGCGGCCTCGGCAGGTCCGCCAGCATGGTGTCGGCAAGCCGGTCGAAGACGAGATCGTGCCATGCGTCGATGCTGAGAAAGAGCCGCCCGTCGGGACGGTGGGATACCTCGCCGCGGCCGACCACCTGGTCGTCCTCCAGAGCGTGCCATTGCCGCTCCGCGATCCGCGTGATGGCAACGGCATGCTCGCCCGTGCCGTTAAACAGGTGCGCAGAATCCATAGGGTGTCGCCTCTCGGGAGTGCCTTGTCCAGACGCTCCCGGGCGACACCTGCATCAATCGCCCGACCGTGACGACGAGGGGAGCACCCACATCGATACAACGTTCACGGTGCTCACCTCCTCGCGCAATGCCACGGCCGGACGCCAGGCTATCGGCGCGCACGGTGTCCCGTCTACTGCTTAATGACCAACCGACCTCGCCAGTCTCTTCTGCCGCTGTCCGCGCGTCAGTTGCGCCTGGCGCCGTGGCTGTCATGCCGATGAGCGGTAGTGGCAGCGCTGCGAGGAGCAGGCGTCAGGAGACCGATGGCGGCCAGCGGTATCCGCGCCACTCGTCCCATGTCGCGAATCCAGCCGGTGGGTCATCAATGGGTTCACTGCC
>JBARAE010000874.1:0-9523 GCA_049791715.1 Micromonospora sp. | reverse complement strand
GGTCAACGGCGATCCGCGCGGTGCCCGGCTCCGCCGGAACGCCGGCCGCTGCACGGCCGGCGGTGGCGGGAGCCGGAGCACCGGGGAATTGCCAGGGTGCGCGCGCCGCCCGACCCGCGGTCGGGGGCGTCACTCGGCGTCCAGGTCAGACCTCGAGAACCTGGCGGCCGTTGTAGGTGCCGCCGACGGAGCAGGCGGCGTGCGGCAGCTTCGGCGACTTGCACTGCGGGCAGGCCACGGTCGCGACCACGGCCGCCTTCCAGTTCGCCCGGCGGGACCGGGTGTTGCTGCGCGACATCTTGCGCTTCGGGACGGCCACGGTTCTTACTCCTCTGTACTGGTCAGTTGCGACAGGCCCGCCCAACGCGGGTCGATCTGCTGGTGACTGTGGTCGGCCGGCAGATCATCCCAGTGCACCCCGCACTCGGGGCACAGTCCTGGGCAGTCCTCCCGGCAGAGCGGGTTGGTCGGCAGTGTGAGCACCACCGCGTCCCGCAGCGCCGGCTCCAGGTCGATCAGATCGCCCTGCATCCGGCCCACCTCATCCTCATCGGTCGTGGTGTCCGTGGTGCTGTTCTCGTACGCGTACAGCTCCTGGACGTTCACGGCCACCGAGTCGTTGATCTCGCGCAGGCAGCGACCGCACTCGCCCTTGACGGGACCGGTGATGGTCCCGGAGACGAGCACGCCCTCGGACACCGACTCCAACCTCAGGTCGAGGTCGAGGTCCGCGCCCTCCGGCACGCCGATCAACTCCACGCCGAGGTCCGCCGGTGCCGGTACGACCCGCTTGACCGTACGCAACGCACCAGGCCGACGCGGCAGGTCTCTCGTGTCGAGGACCAGCGGCGACCTGGGGTTGAGTAGCGAAGGCGAGTGTTTGGGCATAGTCAGACTCCGGCCGGTGAGAGGCCGACAAAAAAGGTTACCTGGACGACCGCCCCACCGTCGAACCGGGGGCGTCGCCCGCCCCGTCTGTCGGCTGGTGGGGTGCCGCTCAGAAGGGTAGCGGGCGATCCGCCTCGTCACCCGCGAAGGTGCCGATCTCGCGGAGCGCGTGCATCTTGTCCCGGCCCCGCTCTATCGAGGCCAGCGCCCGGGTGAGGAACTGCTCGAAGTTCGCCAGCGCGGTGTCGACGTAGTCGTCGACCTCCTCCCGCAGGCGCTGGGCCTCGGCGCGGGCCTCCGCGATGATCCGGGCGCCCTCGTGCTCGGCGGAGACGGTGATCTCGTTCACGGAGACGAGGCGGGCGTGTTCCGCCTCACCCTCGCTGATGATCCGGTCGGCCTCCCGCTTGCCGGCCTCCATGATCTTGTCCCGCTCCTCGAGCAGCGCGGCCGCCCGGCGCAGGTCGGCCGGAAGCTCGGCACGCAGCTCGTCCAGCGCCGCGATCATCTCGCCCCGGTCCACCATGCAGTTGTTGCGCGACATGGGGACGGAGCGCGCCTGCTCCACCATGGCGATCAGTTCGTCGATGCGATCGAGCGGGTCCACGAGTACCTCACTCCTGTCGTTCGTCGGCCGACCTACATGATGCGGGCTGCGGCCGGGTTCCCGCTCCACCAATGATGTCGTGCGCGGCGACAGGTGGCCCATTGGCCCCGGCCCGGCGCGTCGCGCCGGACCGCGCAGGCGACGGGTCAGTCCGGCTGCTGCGGCGTCAACCGGGCGCGCAGCTGCTCGCGGACCACATCCGGCACGTGCGGCGAGATGTCCCCGCCCCACTTGGCGACGTCCTTGACCAGGCTGGAGGAGAGGAACGAGTAGAGCGGGTTCGTCGGCATGAAGAGCGTCTCCACGCCGGCCAGGCCGATGTTCATCTGGGCCATCTGCAACTCGTAGTCGAAGTCGCTGACCGCCCGCAGGCCCTTGATCAGAACGCTCGCCTGCTGGTCCCGGCAGAAGTCCACCAGCAGCCCGCGGAACGACTCGACCCGCACGTTGTCGTACGAGGAGGTCACCTCGCGGAGCATGTCGATCCGCTCCTCGACGGTGAACAGGCCGCGCTTCGACTGGTTGATCAGCACGCCGACGATCACCTCGTCGAAGAGCCGGCTGGCCCGGCCGATGATGTCGAGGTGTCCGTTGGTGACCGGATCGAAGGAGCCGGGACAGACCGCACGTCTCATGATCGGCGACCGTACCAAAGGGTGGTCTCGCCGTAGCGGCGACTGCGCTCCCCGGTGACACCCTCCACCCAGGCGACCGGTCCGGTGCGGCTGGACCGCTCCACGATCACCAGCGCGTCCGGGGCCAGCCAGCCGCCGTCGACCAGCGTGGCCAGCATCCCGCCGACCTCCTGGTCGGTCACCGCGTACGGCGGGTCGGCGAAGACCACGTCGTACGGGTCGCCGTCCGGGCCGGCGGCCAGCACGGTGGCCACCTTGCCGGTGACCAGACGGGCGGCCGGGGCGGCCCGGAGCGCGGCGATGTTCTCCCGGATCACCCGGGCCGCCCGCGGGTCCGACTCGACCAGCAGCACGTGTTCCGCGCCCCGGGACAGCGCCTCCAGCCCGACCGCTCCCGATCCGGCGTAGAGGTCGGCGAAGCGTGCCCCGACCAGGTCCATCTCCGCCTGCACCGCGCTGAACAACGCCTCCCGGACCCGGTCCGAGGTGGGCCGGGTGCCGACGCCGGGTGGCGCGGCGATCCGACGGCCGCCGAGCGTCCCGGCCACGATCCGGGTCACCGACTGCTCCTGCACATGCTCCTGACGCTACGCGAGGGCACCCTTGGCGAGGCGAGGGGCCGCGCACGCGGCCCCTCGCACCCGTTGTTCCGATCGTCATCTAGTTGAGGTTGAGCCGCCAGGCGCCGAGGCCGTGTGAAGCGGCGTAGAGGATCCGCTTACCCGCCACGACGGTCAGGCCGGTCACCTCCACGTTCGGCAGGCCGGGGGCCGCGTCGGTCCACGTCGTGGTCCCGGCCGCCAGGCGCAGCACCCCGAAGTCGGTGGCCGCGTAGAGGTCCCCGGTCTTGTCGTCGCGCACGAGGTCACCGACCGGCATGTCACCGAAGTCGTACGACCGGTCGGTCCAGCTGGCGGTGCCGGTCGCCGGGTCGAACCGGACCTCGAAGACGTGCCCCTTGGTGTCCGGGGTGGCCGAGTTGAAGCCGCTGTACGAGATCCAGGCGTGGTTCCCGTCCGCCGGGTCGACGTGGATGCTGCTGACGAACCGGTTGGGGGTCGTCGCATCGTCCAGCCGGGTCCACGACACGGAGCTCGCCGGCTCCGCGTCGACGTTGCGGGAGATGAAGACCCGCCCGGTGGTCGTCGCCGCCCAGGCCGTGGTGGTGTCGGCGGTGGTCCGCTCGACTGCCGCCACGGCGCCACCCGACCGGTCGCCCCAACCGGTTGCGGTCAGCCGCTGCGTGCCGAGCTCCGCCCAGTCGCCGCACTGCGCCTCGTAGGTGCCGGACCAGGTGTTGCAGATCCGGTTGGCCTCCTCGATCGATCGGTCACCGAGACCGGAGGTCTTGGTGCGGTAGACCGTCCGGCCGGTGCCGACGAACATGGTGCGGCTGACCTTCGGGTCGCTGATCACCGGCGCGTAGAACTGGGTGCCCGCCTGCCCGTAGATCGGGTCACCGGTCCAGATCCACTGCGCGATGTCGCCGTTGCTGAAATTCACCTCGGTGCTCGCGTCGTAGAAGTTGTGGAACCGGAACTCCGGCCGCGCCACGTCGAAGCCGGACTGGCCGCCGTCACCGATCATGGTGTTGGTCCACAGGCTCGGGCTGCCGCCGTTCTCCCACGTGCCGTTGTCCTGCGTCCCGCCCTGGAGCAGGTTGCTGTCGTGCGGGCTGACCGAGAGGCTCTGGAACTGCAGGGTGGTCAGCCCCTTGTTCACGCCCCGCAGCTCCCCCGGGATACGAGAGAGCATCTGCCGGCAGCGCTCCAGCCGATCGTCCTTCAGCCGCCGGTCCGGGTTGTCACACCACGACGAGCGGTCGACGAGGGTGCCGCTGGAGCGCATCAGGCCGCCGTCGTTGGTCTCGAAGAACTGGAGCGGGTTGTTCGGGTTCGTCACGATGGCGTGCTGGTCGGGGTGCAGGCCGTTCGGGTGCTCCTCGTCGGTGCCGTCGTACGTCATGTCGGTGCCGCTCACGCCGGCGTCGGTGGAGAGCACCACGGCCCGCTTGTTGGCGACGGTCTCGCCGTAGGCGTAGGAGCCACCGGCGTAGACCATGTCGGGGTGCCCCTCGGGGCTGTAGACGAACATGTCGTACCAGCACTGGCCGCCGCAGATGTTGTACCAGGCGAAGCCGGAGTTGGCCGAACTGTTGCTGGTCAGATCCGTGAAGGTGGGGCTACCGGCGGCGACGTCGTCGCTGCGGTACAGGCGGGAGTAGGGGTTGCCGACGTTGCCCTCGACGACGTACATCCGGGTCTTGCCGTCGGCGAGCTTGGCCGCGTCGAAGGCGGCCCAGGTCTGGATGACGGAGGGGTTGAGGGATGTCTTGATCTGGGTCCAGGTCGTACCGCCGTCCGGCGAGCGCCAGATGCCGCGTGCGTAGGACGAGGCGTAGACGATGTTCGGGTCGACGGGGTCGAGCTCGATGTCGCGGACGCCGCGCGGCGAGCAGGCGGTCTGGTTGTTGAACTCCTCCTGGCTGCCGGTGCACTGGGTGGCGTCAGCCGTTCCGTTGTGGATGAACGTCCAGCTGGCGCCGCCGTCGGTCGACTTGTAGAGGCCCCACTTGGCCGCGTCCGGCACCGGCCGGGTGATGCCGGAGCAGCAGACGCTCGACATGCCCCGGAGCGCGGAGGTGGTGCCCACGTAGATGGTCTTCGGGTCACCCGGCTTCACCGCGATCTCACCGATGCCCTTGCCGCCGAGCTCGGCCTTGCCCAGCGGGCCGGTCCAGCTGTCACCACCGTTGGTGGACTTGTAGAGGCCGACGCCGGCCACGCAGCCCGAGGCGCAGATGTTGGCCTCGCCGGTGCCCAGGTAGATGGTGT
Source organism: Micromonospora sp. (assembly GCA_049791715.1). Classification (GTDB taxonomy): domain Bacteria; phylum Actinomycetota; class Actinomycetes; order Mycobacteriales; family Micromonosporaceae; genus Micromonospora. The sequence continues at coordinate 4,559 of JBARAE010000874.1, read as the reverse complement.
TTCCGGTGGCGTCGTTACGGTCGACCGTCACCGAACCCGCGGCGTTGATGCCGAGCGGGCCGCCCAGGTAGCGCCAGCTCGGATCGGTGGCCAGCGCGTTGTCGGTGCGCCAGACACCACCACCGGCCGGCGTGATCCACATCTTGCAGTTGCCCGGAACGCAGGTGGGGCTGATCGCGAGCGAGGTGGTACGGCCGCCGGCGATGTAGTCGTTCGGCACGTAGCTGGACCAGTCGCGGTAGGGGGTGTCCGGATAGAGCGCCTCCTTGGGCCCCACCGTGACCCAGGTGCCCTTCTGGCCCTTGCCCTGCGGGAACGGGCGCGCCTTGGCCGAGCTGAACGACGTACGCGCCCGGTTCATCTGGGCCACCGTGATCGTGTCGGCCGGGTAGGCCCGCTCCGCGAACTCGGCGTCGGCCCCCGATCCGGGGCCCTCCTCGGACATGCCCTGCTGTCCGGGAATCGCCTCGCGCAACTCCTCGAGGTGCCGCCCGAGCGCGCCCGGCATCTCCTCGGCTTCTTGCTCGTACTCCTCTGATTCGCCCACCCAGTGGGTGGCCACGACACCGGATGAGACCGCGAGTACCGCGACCGCGATCCCAGCCAGCAGCCGGCGACGTCTACGCGCCACGATGAAGTCCTCTCCCTGGCTCCCTCTGCCAGCGAGGGGCCGGGGGTGAGGCCGACGCTGGCAGACCTGCCCAGAGAGTCGCACAGCGAATGCAAATACCTCAATGCCCTGCTCGGCGCATTTTCCCGCGGCGCCGCCGGCCGGGTGACCGGCGGCATCGGGTGGTCACCTGCGCCGCAGCACGCCCCGGCGCAGTTTCAGCTCCTCCTCGGTGATCTCGCCGCGGGCGTACCGCTCGGCGAGCGTACGTTCGCCGGCGATACGTGCCTGCTGAGCGGGCGACCGACGCCAGGCCAGGTAACCAACGGCCGAGAGCACCACGAGCCAGAACAGGGCGGGGAAGATCAGCCACCAACCCGGTCCCCCGCCGGAACCCGGCCCGTTCCACCCCGGGTGCGTGTAGGTCCTCGACGCGAGGCCCACGAACTCCGTCATCATCACGATCTCCCTTCTGTGGCCGGCTCGCTTCCGCTCGCCGGACACCTCGATCGTGCGCCGGTGACCCCCTTCCCCTCGTCCCCCTGGCAGCGGCATCCGGAGTACGTCCTACGAGGCAGACGCCGGCCGTCGGCGTACTTCCGTGGCGGTACGGCCGCGCCTCGACGGCCGGCCGCTCAACCCTTCTCGAGGTATTCCGCGCGTTCCTCGTCGACCAGCGCGGCGACCGAGGCGGCGAGCGACGGGTGGCGGTCCAGCTCCGGGTCCTCCCCGACCAGGTCGATCGCCTCGGCCCGGGCGTCCCGGATGAGGTCGGTGTCCCGCAACAGCGACAGCAGCCGCAGGTGGGACCGGCGACCGGACTGGGTCGCCCCCAGCACGTCGCCCTCCCGGCGCTGCTCCAGATCCAGCTCGGCCAGTTTGAAACCGTCCGTGGTGGAGGCCACCGCGTCCAGCCGCTCCCGGGCCGTTGAGCCCTCCATCGCCTCCGTCACCAGCAGGCAGAGGCCGGCCGCCGACCCCCGGCCCACGCGGCCACGCAGCTGATGGAGCTGCGATACGCCGAACCGGTCCGCGTCGAGCACGATCATCACGGTGGCGTTGGGCACGTTCACGCCCACCTCGACCACCGTGGTGGCCACCAGCACGTCCAGCTCGCCGGCGGCGAAGGAACGCATCACCCCGTCCTTCTCGTCGGCCGGGAGCCGGCCGTGCAGCACCCCGATCCGCAGCCCGTGCAGCGGCCCCTCGGCCAGCAGCGGCGCCACCTCGGTCACCGCGAGCGGGGGCCGTCGGCCGTTGTCGTCCTCCCGCGGCGGTTCCTCCTCCGAAGCAGGTCCCTCGCCGATCCGCGGGCAGACCACGTACGCCTGGTGGCCGGCGGTCACCTCCTCGCGCAGTCGGCGCCAGGCCCGGTCCAGGAAGGCCGGCTTCTCCGCCGCCGGTACGACGTGCGAGGCGATCGGCGAACGGCCCTGCGGAAGCTGGGACAGGGTGGAGATCTCCAGGTCGCCGTAGACGGTCATGGCCACGGTGCGCGGAATCGGGGTGGCCGTCATCACCAGCACGTGCGGCGGCTGGTCGGCCTTGGCCCGCAGGGCGTCGCGCTGCTCCACGCCGAAGCGGTGCTGTTCGTCGACCACCACCAGACCGAGGTCCTCGAAGTCCACGCCCTCGTAGAGCAGGGCGTGGGTGCCGAGCACGATTCCGGCGCGCCCCTCGGCCACCTCGGCCAGGGCCCGCCGCCGGGCCGCCGCGCCCAGCGAACCGGTGATCAGTTCCACCCGGGTCGCGTCGTCGGTCGCGCCGAGCTCGCCGGCCCGGGCGAGCGGGCCGAGCAGATCGAGGATGCCCCGGTAGTGCTGGGCGGCGAGCACCTCCGTCGGGGCCAGCAGGGCCGCCTGGCCGCCGGCGTCGACCACCTGGAGCATGGCCCGCAGGGCGACCACCGTCTTGCCCGACCCCACCTCGCCCTGCAGCAGCCGGTGCATCGGGTGCGCGGTGGCCAGGTCGGCGGCGATCTCCTCGCCCACCGTTCGCTGGCCGGAGGTCAGCTCGTACGGCAGCCGGGCGTCGAACCCGTCGAGCAGACCACCGGCGCGCGGCGGTCGGGGCTTCGCCGGCCAGGCCGCCGCCCGGTGCTTGCGCTGCACCAGGGTGAGCTGCACCGCGAACGCCTCGTCCCACTTCAGCCGACGCCGGGCCCGGTAGAGCTCCTCCTTGCTGGACGGCCGGTGGATCTCCCGCAAGGCGGTGTCGATGCCGACCAGGTTGCGGCTGGCTCGCACGGTGGGCGGCAGCGGGTCCTCCGGCGGGGTGAAGGTGTCCAGCACCACCCGGACGCAGCGGGCGATCACCCAGGTCGGCACCGCGGCGGCGGCCGGGTAGACCGGGATGAGCGCGCCGGCGAACTCCTCGACCTCCTCGTTGGCGGCCGCCTCCCCCTCGCCGCCCTCGCCGAGCAGGACGTACTCCGGGCCGTTGAGCTGCCGCTTGCCGCGGAACTCGGTGACCTTGCCGGCGAAGAGCCCCCAACGGCCGGGGCGCAACTCCCGCTCCCGCCACGCCTGGTTGCCGAAGAACGTGAGGGTGAGCACGCCGCCCGAGCCGTCGCCGACGGTCACCTCCAGCAGGTTGCCCCGGCGCTGGCGCATCGGCCGGACCGCGGTGCGCTGCACCTGGGCGAGCACGGTCACCTGCTCCCCCACGTCGAGCGAGCGGATGTCGGTGTGCTCGCCGCGCTCGTCGTACCGGCGGGGGAAGTGGTAGATCAGGTCGCCGGCGGTGTGCAGGTCGAGGTGGCCGGCCAATGCCTTGGCGGTCTTCTCCCCGACCAGCTTCTTCAGCGGCGTGTCGATCGTGGACGGCTCGGGCATCACTCGACCCCCAGCAGGAGCGGATAGTGCGGCTGCCCGCCCTCGTACGCCTGCACCTCCACGAACGGCCAGGTCCGCTCGACGTGCTCGCGCACCCGGTCGGCCAGCCCCTCCGGGGCGTCCGCCCCGCAGAGCAGGGTGACCAGCTCACCGCCGCCGCCGAGCATCCGGTCGACCACGGCGGTGCAGGTGTCGAGGAGGTCGCAGCCGATCAGGTGCACCTCCCCCTCGACCAGCGCCAGCACGTCGCCCGGCCGGCACGGGCCCGCCACGGTGAGCGCCTCCCTGCTGGCGTAACACACCTCGGCGTACCGGCAGGCGCCGGCCGCCTCGGCCATGGCGATGACGTCGTCCTCGAACCGGCGGGCCGGGTCCCGGACGGCGAGCGCGGCCAGCGCCTGCACCGGGGAGCGGGTGGGCACCACGCTGACCTTGACGCCCAGCCCGTGCGCCTCCCGGGCGGCGGCGCTCGCCACGGTCTGCGTGTTGGGGTCGTTGGGCAGCACCACCACCCGGGCGGCGCCGGTGGCCCGGATGGCGTCGAGCAGCTCACCGGTGGACGGGTTCGCCGGGACGACGGTGGCACCCTCGCCGCCGAGGAGGTCGGCGATCCCGGCGCCGGTGGCCACCACCACCGCCGCGCGGCCGTCCGGCAGCACGGCCGGCGGGGGCGGGGCCGGGGCTACCTGGTCGGCGAAGCGGGTCACCGAGATCCGGTGCGGGCGGCCGGCGACCACCCCCGCTTCGATCGCCGCGCCGACGTCGTTGACGTGGACGTGGACGTTCCAGGTGCCGCCACCCGGACCGCCGTCGCCGACGATCACCAGCGAGTCGCCCAGCGCGTCCAGCTCCGTCCGCAGCCGCGCCACCGCCTCCGCCCCGGCGTCGAGCAGGTACTGCACCTCGTAGGCGTACTGCGGGGAGCCGGTCTCGCGCACCGCGGTGGCCGGCGGGCGCACCGCGACCGGGGCGGGCGCCGGCTGCTGCGGACTCTCCCCCGTGACGACCTCGACCAGCGCGTCCAGCAGCAGGCAGAGACCCCGCCCGCCGGCGTCCACCACCCCGGCCCGGGCCAGCGCCGGCAGCTGCTCGGGCGTACGGGCCAGCGCCCGGGC
>JBARAE010000873.1:0-3731 GCA_049791715.1 Micromonospora sp. | reverse complement strand
CACCGACGCCGACCCCCAGCGGCCCACGCGCGCCCGCCGACGTCGTCGTGCTCTCCGACGTCGACCCGAGCATCCGCACCGACATCCGGTACGCCAGCGCGCACAACTTCGTCGGCCGGCCGATCGCCGGCTACCCGGAACCGCTCTGCCTGCTCACCCGCCGGGCGGCCGAGGCGCTGCACCGGGTGCAGACCGCCGCGCTGGCCCAGGGCCGCAGCCTCAAGGTGTACGACTGCTACCGGCCCCAGCGGGCGGTCGACGACTTCGTCGCCTGGGCGAAAGAGCCCGGCGAGCAGCAGATGAAGGGGGAGTTCTACCCCGGCGTGGCCAAGGACCGGCTCTTCGCGGAGGGCTACATCGGCGCGCCGACCGCGCACAGCCGGGGCAGCACCCTGGACCTCACCCTGGTCGCCGTGCCGACCCCGGACCAGCCCGCGTACGTGCCGGGGCAGCCGCTGGTCTCCTGCACCGCGCCGCCCGGGCAGCGGTTCCCCGACAACACCATCGACATGGGCACCGGTTTCGACTGCTTCGACCCGCTCGCGCACACCGCCGACGCCCGGGTCACCGGCGCGGCCCGGGACAACCGGGCGCTGCTCACGCGGCTGATGGGCGCGCAGGGCTTCGAGAACTACCCCCGCGAGTGGTGGCACTACCGGTTCACCGACGAGCCGTATCCGAAGACGTACTTCGACTTCCCGGTCGCCCGGTCCTCGCTGCGCTGAGCCGCCCCGCCCGGACGTCGGCCCGGGCGGGGCGGCCCGCGTCACCAGCGGTCAGAGAATCCCGCGGGCCTGGAACGCGGTCCGGGTCGCCGTGGCGGCGGAGGTCCCGTAGAGCCGCTGCGCGGTGGCCACCGTGGCCAGCGCGGCGTCCCGGAACGAGGTGTCCGGGGCGAAGTCGAACTGCGCGTCCACGATCAGCGTGGTGGCCTGCCGGTCACCGAGGGCGGTACGGATGTCCCACAGCGCACGCGACCAGATCTCCCCGTCGGCGTGCACCTCGCCCCGCACGTCCTGCGGGTAGACCTTGCTGCCGTCGAGCCGGCGCAGGCAGTGCGGGACGGTGCGGGTGTAGGAGACCGAGTCCCAGTCGGCCACGCAGGCCTCCGGGGTCTTCGTCGGCGTACCGGTGGCCCAGCTGGTCACCGCGACGGCCAGGTAGTCGCCGAACGCCTCACCGATCGAGCCGGACTCCAGGTTGGTGCCGAAGCCGGGCACCTGCCCGTCCTGCACCGAGTGGCCGTACTCGTGGACGATCACCTCGGCGTCCTCGGCGTCGTCCACGCCGCCCTTGCCCAGGGTGATGTTGGCCTTGTCCTCGCGGAAGAACGAGTTGTCCCCGCCGTACTGGTCGATGCGCAGCTCGATCTGCCGCTGGTTGACCGGCGGCAGGGTGCTGCCGAAGCCGAGCGACTGCAGGTACGCCTGGGCGGTGTTGACCCAGTGGTAGCCCATGACCTGCTCAAACTGGTCCGCGTCGCGGTGCCACGCCGGGAAGGCGCCATCCACCATCCGGGCCGGCGTGCCGGTGCCGCTCTTCACCACGACGTACTTGCCGGTCAGTGTGCCGGAGCCGTCGAGGTTGGTCAGCGTCACCGACCGGTACGCCCCGGCCAGCGCCGGGTAGTCGGCGTCCTTCTGGTCGGTCAGCGACTCGTCGCCGAGCTGCTGCACCGGGTTCGGGGCGAAGACCGTCGCGGTGGCGGTGTGGTCGTAGGTCTCGCCGACGGCCTGGGCGGTCGTGCCGCCGGCCACCAGCGCCGCGGTGACCGCCGAGGCGACCAGCGCGGAACGTCTGAGGTGCGGGTGCATTCATGATCCCTTCGAGTGTGGATCGATGGGCTGAGACTAGGCTCCCGGTCGACCCGTGCCAACCATCGCCGGAAGGACCCACCGTGGAGACCGAACGCATCGGCCCGCCCCTGCTGGCCGGGGAACGCGAGACGCTGCGCGCCTTCCTCGACTTCCACCGGGCCACCCTGGCCATGAAGTGCGAGGGCCTCACCGACGAGGAGCTGCGTCGGCAGTCCTCCCCGCCGTCGACGCTGTCGCTGCTCGGCCTGGTCCGGCACATGGCCGAGGTCGAGCGCGCCTGGTTCCGCCGGGTGATCAACGGCGAGGACATCCCGCTGGTCTGGTCGGAGACCGGTGACTACCAGGAGGCGTACGACGCCGGCACGGCCAGCCGCTCGGAGGCGTTCGAGGCGTGGCAGCGGGAGGTCGAGCACGCCCGCCGCATCGAGCGGGAGGCGGAGTCCCTCGAGGTCACCGGGCACCAGGTCCGGTGGGGTGAGGACGTCTCCCTGCGGCTGGTGATGCTCCACATGATGCACGAGTACGCCCGGCACAACGGCCACGCCGACTTCCTGCGGGAGGCGATCGACGGCACCGTCGGCGTCTGACGCCACCCCGGTGCGGACGGCCGGGACTTCGGTCCCCGCCGATGGGTCCTTCGACCCTGCCCGCTGGTCACCGAGACGAGAAACGTGGGAGGTGACACCAGCGTGAGGAGGAGCCATGAAGGCACTCGTGTACGGCGGGCCGGGCGAGAAGTCCTGGTCCGAGATTCCGGATCCCACCATCGCCGCGCCCCGTGACGCGATCATCCGGGTCGATGCGGTCACCATCTGCGGCACCGATCTGCACATCCTCGGTGGCGACGTGCCCGCGGTCCAGCCCGGTCGCGTGCTCGGCCACGAGGCGGTCGGCACGGTCGTGGCGGTCGGTGACGGCGTCGGCAACCTGAAGGAGGGCGACCGGGTCCTCGCCTCCTGCATCTCCGCGTGCGGCGTCTGCCGCTACTGCCGTGAGGGCGCCTACGGGCAGTGCCTCGGCGGCGGAGGCTGGATCCTCGGCCACCTCGTCGACGGCGTGCAGGCCGAGTACGCCCGCATCCCGTTCGCGGACCTGTCCACCTACAAGCTGCCCGCGTCGGTCTCCGACGAGGCCGCGGTCCTGCTGGCCGACATCCTGCCCACGTCGTACGAGGTAGGCGTGCTCAACGGCCAGGTCCGCCCCGGCCACACCGTCGTCGTGGTCGGCGCCGGCCCGATCGGCCTCGCCGCCATCCAGGGCGCGAAGCTCTACTCGCCGACCCACATCATCGCCGTCGACAAGGCGCAGAGCCGGCTCGACGCGGCCAAGCAGTTCGGCGCGGACCTGACCGTGCTCGCCGACGACGACCCGCTCGAGGTCGTCCGCTCCGTCACCGGCGGACTCGGCGCCGACGTCGTGATCGAGGCGGTCGGCACGCCGGCCACCTTCGAGCTCTGCACCACCCTGGTGCGCCCCGGCGGGCGGGTCGCCAACATCGGCGTGCACGGCAAGCCGGCCACCCTGCACCTGGAGCAGCTCTGGATCCGCAACGTCACCATCACCACCGGCCTGGTCGACACCCGCACCACGCCGACGCTGCTGGACATGCTGGTCGCCGGCCAGCTCGACACGGCGCACATGGTGACCCACCGCTTCGCCCTCGACCAGATCCTCGAGGCGTACGACGTCTTCTCGCGTCCGGCGGAGACCGGCGCGCTGAAGGTCGTGCTGACCCGCAGCTAGAAGGAGGCCCGACGATGACCGGACGAACCGCACGGACCGTCGGCGGCGTGGCCGTCATGGCGGCGGCCGCGGTGGTCGCGTACCCGCTGCCGCTGCGCCGCTGGTACCTGACCTGGCGGGCCCGCGACGGCGAGCCGGCCCGCGCCTGATCCCCATACCGCACCTCCGGCC
>JBARAE010000872.1:0-1999 GCA_049791715.1 Micromonospora sp. | reverse complement strand
GGGCGGATTCAACTGGTCGTCGCAACACCTCAAGGAATTGGGAGGTGTCGATGGGCAGGCCGGCGGGGTGGATGAAGGCGTTGACGGGCAGGTCGCCGATGAAGTCGCCGGGGGCGCCGGCGCTTCGGCGGGATGTCGAGCGCTTGTTCTGGCGTGCGATAGCCAGAGGGCTGACCAGCGAGGACGCCGCAGTCGCGGTCGGCGTGTCGCAGGCGGCTGGAAGCCGGTGGTTCCGGCAGCGTGGCGGCATGCCGCTGTTCATGGTTTCCCCGGTCGCGGGCCGGTATCTATCGTTCCCGGAGCGGGAAGAGATCGCCCTACTGAACGGCCAGGGTCTCGGGGTGAGGGAGATCGCCCGCCGGTTGGGCCGTGACCCTTCCACGATCTCTCGGGAGCTGCGCCGCAATGCGGCGACCCGGGGCGGGAAGCTGGAGTACCGGGCGTCGGTGGCGCAGTGGAAGGCAGAGCTGCTGGCGCGGCGTTCCAAGACGGCGAAGTTGGTCACCAACGATCGGCTGCGTGAGTATGTGCAGGAGCGGCTTTCGGGCCAGGTTCGCCGCCAGGACGGGACACCCGTGCCGGGGCCGGTGCCGGCAGCGTGGAAGGGGCGGAACAAGCCGCGGCGTCAGGATCGGCGATGGGCCAGCGCGTGGAGCCCGCAGCAGATCTCTCACCGGCTGAGGATGGACTTCCCGGATGATGACTCTATGCGCATCTCTCATGAGGCGATCTACCAGGCGCTGTTCATCCAGGGGCGTGGGGCGCTGAAGCGGGAACTGGTGGCCTGTCTGCGCACCGGGCGGGCGCTACGTGTTCCGAGGACCCGTTCTCGCCAACGGGCAGCAGGTCACGTCACACCCGAGGTGATGATCAGCCAACGGCCTTCCGAGGTCGCCGACCGCGCCGTGCCCGGGCACTGGGAAGGTGATCTGATCATCGGTACCGACGGGTCCGCGATCGGCACGCTCGTCGAGCGCACCACCCGCTTCACCATGCTGCTGCACCTTCCCCACATGGAAGGCTACGGTGCCGAGCCACGCGTGAAGAACGGCCCGGCACTGGCCGGTCACGGCGCCGAGGACGTGCGCGATGCCATCGCCGCAACGATCGTCACCCTACCCGGACAACTGCGTCGGACGCTGACCTGGGACCGCGGTAAGGAACTTGCCCAACACGCCAAGCTGACGATCGACACCGGCGTTCAGGTCTACTTCGCCGACCCGCACAGCCCGTGGCAACGCGGCACCAACGAGAACACCAACGGCTTGCTACGCCAGTACTTTCCCAAGGGCACCGACCTGGCCCGCTGGAACGGTGACGACCTCGACGCCGTAGCCGTCACTCTTAACAGCCGTCCACGTAGGACACTCGGCTGGAAGACACCAGCGGAAGCACTCAACGAACTGCTACTCTCACTTCAAGGTACCGGTGTTGCGACCACCGGTTGAACCTGAGCTGCATACCACGATCAGGGTGATATACCAGACCGGACAGGTCGGCCTGCTTGCGTCGGCGTCGCCAGATCGCCATCTCCAACGCGTTCAGGGCGAGGTCGGTGCGAAGATGAGTGGCGATCTGCCAGCCCACGACCTGGCGGGAGTACACGTCGATGACGAACGCCGCGTAGACCCACCCTGACCAGGTACGGATGTAAGTCAGGTCCGCCACCCACAGCCGGTTCGGGGCTGGTGCCCTGAACTGCCGTTCGACCAGGTCCGCTGGCCGGGCCGCTTCGGCGTCGACGATCGTGGTGCGGCGGGTCTTGCCTCGGACCAGCCCGGCCAGACCCAGTTGGCGCATCAGCCGCTCCACCGTGCACCGGGCCACCCGGTGACCCTATTCGTCCGTGCGGATTTTCCTGCGCCGGGTCCGTGCCGTCCCGCACGATCGGCGTAGGGGTGCACATGGCAGAGCGTGACCGGGTGAGCGGTTGCCATGCGGTGGGGTGAGCGCGGGCCGCCGCGGCGCGGCGGCGTCGCCCGGCGAGGCGGCCCTGCAC
>JBARAE010000871.1:0-7891 GCA_049791715.1 Micromonospora sp. | reverse complement strand
GTCCCGGGACCGGGACACCGCCACATCTTTGTGTCGTGCGGCCTCAGCCCTGGAAGAACTCCGGGCCACCCTCGGGCAGCGGGGGCGCCTCGCCGATCGCCGCGGCCCGGCGGGCGAACTCGCGCAGCCCGGCCACCTGCCGCTCGCCGAGGGAGAAGTCGAGGGTGCGGAAGTAGGTGGCCAGGGTCGCCGCGTCGAACGGCTCCCAGCGCGCCGCCGCATCGGCGACCTGGTCCAGCTCGGCCAGACAGAGGTCACGGGAGCGCAGGAACGCCTCGTGCACCTCCTTGACCAGGCCCGGGTGGGCGGCGGCGAAGTCACGGCGTACCGCCCAGACGGCGAAGACCATCGGCAGCCCGGTCCAGTCCCGCCAGGCCTGCCCGAGGTCGGTCACCGCCAGACCCCGGCGCGGCGCCTCGTAGAGGGCCCGCAGGGCCACGTCGCCGATGAGCACCCCGGCGTCGGCCTCCAGCAGCATCTGGGTCAGGTCCGGCGGGCAGCGGAAGTACTCGGGGCGGACCCCGTACCGCTCGCCGAGCAGCAGCTGGGCCAGGAGCACCCCGGTCCGCGAGGTCGAGCCGAGGGCCACCCGGGCACCGTCCAGCTCGGTGAGGGGCTTGGTGGAGACCACGTTGACCGAGAGCACCGGGCCGTCGCTGCCGACCGCCAGGTCGGGCAGGAGCAGCAGCTCGTCGGCGTGCCGCAGGTACTCCACCTGCGAGATCGGCCCGATGTCCAGGTCACCGGCGACCAGCTTGGCGTTCAGCTGGTCCGGCGAGTCCTTGTGCAGGTCGACGTCGATCAGCGCCCCGGACCGCATGAGCCCCCAGTAGATCGGCAGGCAGTTCAGGAACTGGATGTGCCCCACGCGGGGACGGGCGATGCGGTCGGCCATGACCCCGACCGTATCCCCGTCCGCCGCGGCCGGCTCACCGGGAGGGCACCGGAGTGGCCAACTCCGCATCCGCCGTACCGTCCGGTGCCGCCGGCACGGCCCCCGCGTCCGTGCCCGCCACCTCCGGCGTCCCGACCTGGCGGGCCCGCCCGACCGACCGGGCGACGAGCGGCAGGAAGACCGCCACCACCAGCAGACCCGCCACCCCGAGGCCGGCGATCAGCGGTCGCGGCGGCAGCACCGCCAGCAGGGCGCCGCCGATCAGGTACCCCACCATCGAGCCGCCCTGCACCGCCGCGCCGTTGACCGCGTACGCCCGGGCGCGCGCCGCCTCCGGTACCCGCCGGGCGGTCAGCACGTTGGCGAAGACGTTGTCGCCGCCGTTCGCCGCCCCGCCGACCAGCCAGAGCGGCACGAGCAACGCGGCGGCCGGCACGAACGAGGCGAGGACGACCATCAGGGCGCAGCCGCCCAGCGTGGCGAGCACCCCGTACACCAGGCGGCCGTCGTCGCTGAGCCGGCCGGCCAGTCGGGCGGCGAGCCAGCTTCCCGGCAGCATGCCGGCCATCCAGGCCGCACCCACCAGGCCGTACACGGTGGCTGACGCGTCCAGGGTCTCCCGGATGAAGAACACCTCGATGACGTTGATACCGCCGATCGCGGTGATCACCGCCGCGGTGGTGACCACCATGGCGAGCATCAGCGGGTCCCGCCGCAGGCGCCACTCGGGTACGGGCGCGGCCGCGGCGTCGGACGCGGCGACCGTACGCCGGCCGCCTCGACGGGTCCGCAGCAGCAGCCCGGCGGCGACCAGCGCGAGGTAGCTCGCGGCGTTGAGCAGCAGCGGCACCCGCGTGCCGAACTGGCCGACGAGGAGCCCGGCGAGCACCGGGCCGCCCAGCGCGCCGATCGACACGGCGGTCTGGTGCAGCGCGCTGGCCCGGGGCAGGTCGTCCCGTCGCACCATCGCCGGGAGCAGCGCCGCGAGGCACGGCTGGGTCACGGCGAGGCCGCAGGCGAGCAGGCCGACGAGGGCCACGATGGCGAGCGGATGCGCGGTGTACGCGAGCAGCAGGCACAGCCCGGACTGCACCGTGCCGACGGTGACCAGCAGCGTGCGGCTGTCCACCCGGTCGGCGAGCCGGCCGGTGAGCGGGGCGAGGACCACCAGGGGCAGGGTGGCCGCGAGCAGCAGTCCGGAGACGGCCAGCCCGCCGGCGCCGGACGCCTGGAGGGCCAGTGCCAGGGCGGTGGCGGCGAGGAACTCGCCGCAGATGGTGGTGCCACGAGCGGTGGCGGCCAGCCATACGTCCGACCAGCGCGACGACTCAGTTGTGAAAGACATACTTCGAAAATAATGCTTCACAACTGATCGTTTCAACCCCCTTGGCTATGCCAGAGGCAGCGCCTTGTACTGCACGGCGACCGACCGGGCGCCCTCCGGGGCGTGGGCCATCCGGTTGCGCTGCCGGTACGGCTCGAACAACGCCATCACCTTCGCGTTCAGCTCCGCCAGTTCCTCGGCGGTGAGCAGAAGCAGGGTGTCGCTGAACAGCGCGGCCCCGTACCACTCGGCCGGCTCCTCGCCGGCGCGCCGCAACCAGTCCCGGACCCGCTCCATGTCCCGTGCCGAGTGCGCCTCCACCAGGGCCCGTTCGGCCGCTCGGGCCTCGGGCCCGGCCGCCTGACCGGCCTCGACCATCCAACTCGGCCCGAAGCTGCGCCAGACCCGCTCCCGGGCGTCACCCCGGCTCGGCGCCTGCTCGACGAGGCCGAACTTCGCCAGCGCACGGAGGTGATAGCTGGTCGCGCTCGGCGACAGCCGGGCGATCTCGGCACACTCCGTGGCGGTTGCGCCGCCCTCCCGGGTGCTCAAGAACTCCATGATCGCGATGCGGGCCGGATGCGCCAGTGCCCGCATCACCTGCGGGTCGCTGATCGTCAACCGCCGCTGCTCGGGCGCCTCGGTCATGCACCCATGATCCCGCGCCCGGCCGCCGACGCGCTCCCGGCGCCACGAGCCGGAAAATGCGTGGCCCGCCGGGGCAGCGAGGCGTAACGTGGAGCGCCGCGCGCACCCTCGCGCCTCTTTCCCTGTCACCGGGCACAGCCGGCACCGCGTCTGACGGAGACGCCGGGCGGCCCAGGTCAACCGATCACACGAACGCAACCGGAAGGTCGCCTCGGATGACCCTTGCCGCCGAACCCGATCGCGTCACCCTGCCCGACGCCCCACCCGAGGGCGACCTCGACGCCCAGCTCGCCGCCGAACGCGCCCACCTGGACACCTCCCGCGCCGCGCTGCGCCGCATGCGGGAACGCGCCGAGGCCCTCTTCGCCACCGGCGACAAGGTCGCCGGGGACGCGTACACGGCCGAGCAACTCGGCCGCCACATGGCCCGAAGGGTCAAGGAACTCGCCGACGACCCGACCACCCCACTCTTCTTCGGCCGCCTCGACTTCGGCGACGTCGACCCCGACCACGCCGGTCGGGAGTACCACGTCGGGCGGCGGCACGTCACCGACGAGGCGGGCGAACCGCTGGTGCTGGACTGGCGGGCCCCGATCTCCCGCTCCTTCTACCGGGCCAGCGCCCGGGATCCGCAGGGCGTGGCGGTGCGGCGGCGGTTCGGGTTCAGCAGCGGCGTCCTGACCAGCTTCGAGGACGAGCACCTGGACCGGGGTGAGGAACTGGGCACCGCCAGCCGGATCCTCACCGCCGAGATCGAGCGCCCCCGCGTCGGACCGATGCGGGACATCGTCGCCACCATCCAGCCCGAGCAGGACGAACTGGTCCGGGCCGACCTGGCCGACTCGATCTGCGTCCAGGGAGCTCCCGGCACCGGCAAGACGGCCGTCGGGCTGCACCGGGCCGCGTACCTGCTCTACCTCCACCGGGAGCGGCTGCGCCGCTCCGGCGTCCTCATCGTGGGGCCCAACCGGGCGTTCCTGTCGTACATCGCGGCGGTGCTGCCGGCGCTCGGCGAGGTCGAGGTCGAGCAGGCGACGGTGGAGGACCTGCTCGCCCGGGTACCGGTCCGGGCGGTCGACGACCCCGCCGTGGCGACCCTCAAGCACGACGTACGGATGGGCGAGGTGCTGCGCCGGGCGGCCGACGCGCACATCGGCACGCCGGCCGAGCCGATCATGGTGTCGGACGGCTCGTTCCGCTGGCGGATCGGCCTCGACCCGCTGCACCGGGTGGTCGAGGAGACCCGCCGCGAGGGGCTGCCCTACGCGACCGGCCGGGAACGCGTCCTCGCCCGGGTGGTCGGCCTGCTGCAACGGCAGTCCGAGGCGCGCCGCGCCGAGTCGCCCAGCGACGCCTGGCTGCGCCGGATGGGCAGGGCCAAGCCGGTCACCGCGTTCCTCGACGCGGTCTGGCCCGCGCTCACCCCGGAGGGGCTGGTCCACCGGCTGCTCACCGATCCCGAGGCGCTCGCCGCCGCGGCCGACGGGCTGCTCACCGCCGGGGAGCAGGAGCTGCTCCGGCCGGCGAAGCCCGGCCGGACCCCCAAGGCGATGAAGTGGACCGCCGCGGACGCGGTGCTCATCGACGAGGCGGCCGGGCTGATCGAGCGACCGGCCGGCTTCGGCCACGTGGTGGTCGACGAGGCGCAGGACCTCTCCCCGATGCAGTGCCGCGCCATCGCCCGGCGCAGCGAGCACGGCTCGATCACCCTCCTCGGCGACCTGGCCCAGGGCACCGCGCCGTGGGCCGCCACCGACTGGCGGGCGACGCTGGCCCACCTGGGCAAGCCGGACGCGCCGGTGGTGCCGCTGAGCGTCGGCTTCCGGGTACCGGCGGCGGTGGTCGCGTTCGCGAACCGGCTGCTGCCGGCGCTCGCGGTCGACGTACCCGCGGCCCGGTCGCTGCGCCGCGACGGCGCGCTGGACGTGCGTACGGTGGACGACCTGGAAGCGGCGACGGTGGCCGAGGTGCGGGCGGCGCTCGCCCACGACGGTTCAGTGGGCGTGATCGCCGCCGACGACGCGGTGGACGGGCTCCGGGGGGCGCTGGCCGCGGCCGGGATCGAGACCGGGACGGCCGACGACGTCGACAACGCGGCGCGGGTCACCCTGGTGCCCGCGACGCTGGTCAAGGGCCTGGAGTACGACCACGTCGTGGTCGTCGAACCGGCCGCGATCGTCGCTGCCGAGCCGCGCGGCCTGCACCGTCTCTACGTGGTGCTGACCCGGGCGGTCTCCCGGCTCGCCGTGCTGCACACCGCGCCGCTGCCGGCCCCACTCGGCTGACTCCGGCTCAGCGCCAGCTCAGCCGGGCCGGTCGCCCTGCTCACCGGACGCCGGGTCCCGGGTTTCGGCCCGCCGGGTCCTGGGGCGGTGCCACGATGCCGACAGGGCGTGCCGCCGGGCCGCCACCTGCCGAGAGGGGTCACCGTGAGCACCGTCGAGCCGGGCACGCCCTGCTGGACCGACCTGGCCACTCCCGGACTGGAGGAGGCGAAGCGGTTCTACCCGCGGCTGTTCGGCTGGACCGGTCAGGCCTCCCCGCAGCCCGAGGCGGGCGGCTACACCGTCTTCCTCAAGGACGGCCGCCCGGTCGCCGGAGCCGGTCCGCCGGCCGCGCCGGACCAGGTGCCGATCTGGTCGACGTACGTGGCGACCGACGATGCCGACCTCGTGGCCACCCGGGTTGAGGCGGCCGGCGGGCAGGTGGTGGTGGCCCCGTTCGACGTCTTCGACCAGGGACGGATGGCGGTGCTCTCCGACCCGGCCGGCGCCGTGTTCAGCGTCTGGCAGCCGATGGCGATGCGCGGGGCGGAGCTGTTCAACGCCCCCGGCGCGTTGAGTTGGAATGAGCTGGTCACCCCCGATCCCGAGGGGGCGAAGGAGTTCTACGCGCTGGTCTTCGGCTGGCACGCGGAGGAGCAGCTGGCGGAGCCCGTCCCGTACACCGGTTGGCGGTGCGGCGCCCGGATCGTGGCGGGCATGACGCCGCCGCTGGAGGACCTGCCGGCCGACCTGCCGGCGTACTGGTCGGTGTGGTTCGGGGTGGCGGACCCCGACGCGACCTCGGCGCTCGCCGCCAGGCTGGGCGGCACCGTCCTCGTCCCGCCCCGGGACACCCCACAGGGCCGGCTGGCGGCCCTCCGCGACCCGCAGGGCGCCCTCTTCTCCATCCAGGCGCTCTCCTCGACCGGGACGGCGGTCAGCGGGGACGGACGGGGACGACAAGGGGGCCGTGGTCACCGGGAATGACCCGGACATGGGCCCGGTAGTGCCTCGCCAGCAGCTCCTCGGTGAGCACTGCGGGAGGTGGCCCGGCCGCGGCGACCCGCCCGTCGGCGAGCAGGACCAGCCGGTCGGCGTACTCGCCGGCGATGGAGAGGTCGTGCATGGTGGCCAGGACGGTCAGGCCGTGTTCCCGGCGGAGCTGGTCGACCAGCTCCAGCACCTCCTGCTGGTGTCCGATGTCCAGCGCGCTGGTCGGCTCGTCCAGCAGCAGCAGGGTGGCGCCCTGGGCCAGCGCCCGGGCCAGGAAGACCCGCTGCCGCTCCCCGCCGGAGAGGGTGGCCAGTTCCCGGTGCCCGAAGGCGGTGAGGTCCAACCGCTCCAGCACCCCGTGCACGGCGGCCAGGTCGGCGGCCGACTCCCGCCCCAACGCGGGGATGTACGGGGTGCGGCCGAGCAGCACGTAGTCGAACACCGACATGCCGGCCGGTACGACCGGGGACTGGGCGACGGTGGCCACCACCCGGGCCCGGTCCCGGCGGCGGAGCGCCTGGATCGGCGTACCGAAGAGGGAGACCGCGCCCGGCGCGGGGAGCAGGCCGCCGACGGCGCGAAGCAGGGTCGACTTGCCGGCGCCGTTCGGGCCGATCACGGTGACCCACTCGCCGCTGGCGACGCTCAGGTCGACACCCGCCAGGATCACCGACCCGCCGAGGCGGACCCGCAGGTCCCGGACCTCGACTGCCGGGGCGCTCACGTGAACACCCGGCGGGCGGTGCGCAGGACCAGGACGAAGAACGGGCCGCCGAGCAGCGCGGTGACCACCCCGATCGGGATCTCCGCCGGGGCGGCGGCGGTCCGGGCGACCACGTCGGTCAGCGCCAGGAACGCCCCGCCGAAGAGCAGGGAGAGCGGCAGGATCACCCGGTAGCTGGAGCCGGCCAGCAGCCGTACGGTGTGCGGCACGATGATCCCCACGAACCCGATCAGGCCGGACGCGGAGACGGCGGCGGCGGTGCCCAGCGAGGCCGCCGCGACCAGCAGGTAGCGGGAGCGCTGCGGGTGCAGGCCGAGGCTGGTCGCCTCGTCGTCGCCGACGGAGAGGACGTCGAGTTCGCGCCGGTGCAGCAGCACCACCACGGCGGTGACCACGAAGTACGGCAGGACCAGCCGGACGTCCTGCCAACCTGCGGTGGCGAGCCGGCCGAGCAGCCAGGAGTAGACCTGCTGGATGCTGTCGGAGTGGCGTTGAAGCAGGTAGGTCTGCCCGGCGGCGAGGAACGCCGACACCGCCACCCCGGCCAGGATCAGGGTCGCCGGGGAGCGGTCCCGGCCACCGGCCGCGCCGAGCAGGTACGTCATGCCGACCGCCCCGAGGGAGCCGACGAACGCGGCCAGCGGGATGGTGACCGGCATCCCGGTCAGCGCGCCGCCCGCCCCGGCGCCCAGGGCGATCACCGCGGTCACCGCGAGCCCGGCGCCGGCCGCCACACCCAGCAGGTACGGGTCGGCCAGCGGATTGCGGAAGACGCCCTGGTAGCAGCCGCCGGCCAGGGCGAGCAGCCCGCCGACCAGCAGGCCGAGCACCACCCGGGGCAGCCGCAGCTCGGTGACGATGGCGATCTCGCGCTCGGTGAGCCCGCTGTCCAGGTGCACCCCCGGCAGCAGGTTGAGCAGCTCCGCGGCGACGCTGCCGGGTGGCAGGCTGACCGGGCCGAGCGACACCCCGGCGACCAGGGCGACGAGGACCGCCGCGACGCCGGCGGCCAGCCAGCGTTTGCGCAGCCCCGCCGGCCGGAC
>JBARAE010000870.1:0-2762 GCA_049791715.1 Micromonospora sp. | reverse complement strand
GCCCGGGCGGGCGACGCCGCGCCCGGGCTCGTCACGCCGTCGGCCGACGCCCAGCCGGTCGCCCCCGGGGTGACCGCGAAGAAGACCTCGATCCGGGCCTGGGCGACCTCGGCCAGCAGGTGCAGCTCGGCGGCGGTGAACGCCTGGTCCGCGGAGATCACGAAGAGCAGCGCTCCGGCCCGGCCGATCGCGTCGAGCAGCACGCGCCCGCCGGCGATGCCGAACGTCCCGGTGTCCGGCGTGTCGAGCAGGGCGAAATGCCGCAGCAGCGGGTCGGGAAGGCTCAGCTCCACCCGGCGCGGCGGGCGGGCCAGCGCCGGGCCGGCCGCCGTGGGATCCGCGCCGTAGGAGTGCGGCTGGCGGTAGCCCGGCACGTAGGCGGCGCGGGTGGCCACCCGGGCGTGGCTGACCACGAGGCAACTGCCGGCCGGCACCGCCAGCATGGCGGGGTCCAGCTCGAGCAGGCCGGCGAGCAGCTCGCGCCGACCGGCGTCCGCCGGGCCGGCCGCGACCACTGCCAGTGGGTCGTCGGGGTGCGGGGTGGTCACGCCGAGCCGGCTGGGGAGGAACCCGCCCCGGGGCAGTTCGACGGTCGGCTCGCCGGCGTCGTCGGGCAGGTCGACCGCGTGGAGAGGACCCGGCTTCATCAGGCGGCCTCCGGGTAGGGCGACCGGGTTGCGGTCCGGTCGCGAAGGACATCCGGTGGTGGCACCCGGATGCCGGAAGAGTACGGGCGGAGGCCCTCCCCGGCTGAACACTTCGGATACTCACCAGTAATCGTCAGATTACTCAACTTCGGCGAGTAACGGTGTACTCGCCGACGGATTGTCGTCGATATGCTGCTCGGATGAGTCGGTGGGACTTCGTCGGCCGAACGGACGAGCTCAACCGTCTGTTGTCGGCGGTCGGTGGCCCCGAAGGGCGCGGACTGCTGTTCAGTGGCAGCGCCGGGGTCGGCAAGAGCCGGCTGCTCCGCGAGGGGGTGGCCGCCCTTCCCACCGACCGGTACGCGGTCTGGTCGGTCTCGGCCAGCGCCACCACCGCCGCCCTCCCGTTCGGCGGGCTGGTCCAGGTGCTCCCCGCCGACCAGCCGCAGGGCCTCTCTCCGGCAGGCGTGCTGCGGTGGGCCGTGGACGTCCTCCAGGAGGAGGCCGCCGGCCGACCGATCGTGCTGGCCATCGACGACGCGCACCTGCTCGACCCGCCGTCGGCCGCGTTGGTCCACCTGATCGCCCGGGCGGAGAACGCCAGCGTGATCGGGACGCTGCGCAACGGCGAGCAGATCCCGCTGCCCATCCGCGCCCTCTGGACCGACGACCTGGTCGAGCTGGTCGAGCTGGGGCCGCTCGGCCCCGCCGAGACCAGCGGCCTGCTCGCCGCCATCCTGGACGGACCGATCGACGCCGGATCGGCCGAGCGGCTGTTCCGGCTCTCCGCGGGCAACCCGCTGCTGCTGCGCGAGCTGGTGCTGGCCGCGGCCGGCGGCGGCGAGCTGATCCGCACGTACGGGATCTGGCAGTGGACCGGCCGGTTGGAGCTGGCGCCGAGCCTGACCTACCTGATCGACACCCGGATCGGCCGGCTCACCCCCGGCGTACGGTCGGCGGTCGAGCTGGCGGCCTTCGGCGAGCCGCTCGGCCTGCACCTGCTGGAGCAGGCGGTGGACCCGGCCGATGTGGAGACCGCCGAGGAGCGCGGCCTGATCAGCATCGTCCGGGACGACCGGCGGCTGGACGTCCGGCTCGCCCACCCGCTCTACGGCGAGGTGCTGCGCCGGCAGTGCCCGGTGAGCCGCACCCGCCGGTTGCAGGCGACGCTGGCGGAACTGCTGGAGCAGGTGGGCAAGCGTCGCCGCGACGATCTGCTCCGGGTGGCCGTGTGGCGGCTGG
Source organism: Micromonospora sp. (assembly GCA_049791715.1). Classification (GTDB taxonomy): domain Bacteria; phylum Actinomycetota; class Actinomycetes; order Mycobacteriales; family Micromonosporaceae; genus Micromonospora. The sequence goes on along the minus strand of JBARAE010000870.1, from coordinate 873 downwards.
ACTCGGGCACCGCGCAGAATCCCGCCCTGCTGCTGGACGCGGCGGCGCAGGCGTTCGGCCGGTACGACGTACCGCTGGCGACCCGGCTGGCCCGGGCGGCGCTGGAGGCCGACGGCGGCTTCGACGCCGCCGAACTGCTCGCCACCATCCTGATGTTCGGCGACCGGCCGGACGAGGCGATCCGGGTCCTGGACGCGGTCGCCGGGGAGATCGCCGACGACGGCCGGCGCAGCCGCTGGCTGACCACCCGCGGCATGGTCAGCTACTGGGGGCTCAGCCGGGCGTCCACCGTGGAGGACATCGCCGCCCGGGCGGCGGAGCTGACCGACCCCAGCGACCGGGCGCGGGTGCGCGCCTTCGAGGCCATCATGCGGCTGCACCGGCTCGACACCCGCGCCGCGCTGCGACTCGCGCAGGCGGTGCTGGACCGGCCGGCCTCCTCGGTGGCCGCCCGGGAGCTGGCCCGGTGCACCATCGCCCATCTGCACGCCGCGCAGGGCCGGTACCGGCGCAGCGCCACCGCGGTCACCCGGGTGCAGGCCGAGGCGTCCCACTGGCGGGGCGACATGCCCTATCTCCAGCTCGCGATGGAGCTGGCCCGGGGCACCCGGCTCGCGCTCTCCGGCGACCTCGCCGGCATCGACGCGATCGTGGCCGACGAGTTCGCCGACCTCGCCGGCGCCGGCGACTTCCGGCTCGGCACCGGCTACCTGGCCATCCTGCAGGCGTACGCGGCGCGGCTGCGCGGGCAGAGCGACGAGGCGCTCAGGACCAGCCTCGGCGCCTGCGCGGTGCTGGCCACCAGCCAGGTCTACGCGGGGCTGGCGCACGCCGAGCGCGCGCAGGCGGCTGCGCTGCGCGGCGACCCCGTAC
>JBARAE010000869.1:0-1843 GCA_049791715.1 Micromonospora sp. | reverse complement strand
CGGTGGTGGGGCGGGCGGCTCGGCGGACGCCGGTGCGGCGGCACCGGCCGCCAGCGCCACGGCGGCGCCGAGGACGAACCAACGCGGGGGCCAGTTCATGGGTGCTCCTTCGCTGACGACTCGACCGCCTGCCTGGACGCGGTCAGTCGGAGTCTGCGATGGAGATCAACGGCGGGTCACTACCCCGGGCCCGCCGCACCGGCGACATGTCGCCAGGTGGACAGGGTCAAGGTGGACGATGTTCAGCTGCGATGACGCGCCGTCACCCGGCCGGTGCGGTACGCGCCGGTCACCGCTTCCGCGCGGGTCAGCGGCGGCTGCCCCGCCAGCCCTGCACCGGCAGGCCGAACTTGGCGACCAGCCGGTCGGTGAACGGACGCTCCTTGAGCCGGACGATCCGCACCGGCAACGCGCCGCGGCGGACCGTCACCCGGGCCCCCGGCGGCAGGTCGTAGACCCGCCGCCCGTCGCAGGAGAGCACCGCGAGCGTGGTAAACGGGTCGACGGTGATGGAGAAGGTGGACGTCGGCGCCGTCACCAGGGGGCGGCTGAACAGGGAGTGCGCGCTGATCGGCACCAGCAGCAGCGCCTCCACCTCCGGCCAGACCACCGGCCCGCCGCCGGAGAACGCGTACGCGGTGGACCCGGTGGGGGTCGCGCAGACCACGCCGTCGCAGCCGTACCGGGACAGCGGACGGCCGTCGACGTCGACGAGCAGCTCCAGCATCTGGGCCCGCTCGCCCTTCTCGACGCTGATCTCGTTGAGCGCCCAGGACTCGATGGTCGGGCCGCCCTCGAACTCGGCGGTGACGTCGAGGGTGAGCCGCTCGTCCACGGTGTAGTTGCGGTGCACCACGTCGCGTACCGCGGAGTCGAGGTCGTCGATCTCGGCCTCGGCGAGGAAACCGACCTTGCCGAGGTTGATGCCGAGCAGCGGCGCCTTCGCCGGCCGGGCCAGCTCGGCGGCGCGCAGGAAGGTGCCGTCACCGCCGAGCGCGAAGACGATCTCGGCGCCCTCGGCGGCCTCCGGCCCGCTCACCGGCACCACCCCGGGCAGGTCCAGGTCGTCGGCCTCCTCCGCCACGACCCGCACCTCGAAACCGGCGGCGATGAGATCCGCCGCCACCGCCCGGGCGTGCTCGGTGCTGCGCCGCCGGCCGGTGTGCGTCACCAGCAGAGCGGTCCGGCTCACCCGGCCACCTCCTCAGTCGTCGCGCTCATCGGGCCGCCTCTTCGGTCGTCTGCTCCGGGGTGTCGCCGGCGGGCGGGAAGCCCCCCGGTCCGGCGGCCACCACCGCGCGCACCCGATCCGGATCCGCCGCCGGCGCTCCCCGGCGTAACCATACGAAGAACTCGACGTTGCCGCTCGGCCCCGGCAGCGGGCTGGCGGCCACGTCGGCCAGACCGAGGCCGAGCTGCGCCGCCGCCGCGGCCACGTCCAGCACCGCCTCGGCGCGCAGCGCCGGGTCGCGGACCACCCCGCCGGCGCCCACCCGCTCCTTGCCGACCTCGAACTGCGGCTTGACCATCAGCGCCAGGTCGCCAGCGTCCCGGGTGCAGCCGGCGAGCGCCGGCAGCACCAGCCGCAGCGAGATGAACGACAGGTCGGCCACCGTGAGGTCGACCTCCCCGCCGATGACCTCGGGCGTCAGCGTACGGACGTTGGTGCGTTCGAAGACGTGCACGCGGGGGTCGGTGCGCAGCGGCCAGGCGAGCTGGCCGTACCCGACGTCGACGGCGACCACCTCGACGGCGTCGGCGCGCAGCAGCACGTCGGTGAAGCCCCCGGTGGAGGCGCCCGCGTCGAGGCAGCGCCGCCCGGCGACGGTCAGCCCGCCCGGGG
>JBARAE010000868.1:0-11569 GCA_049791715.1 Micromonospora sp. | reverse complement strand
CCGCCGGATCGCCCGCAGGCCGGGGCCTCGGGGCCGGCTCCCCGGCCGGCCACGCGGGCCGGATCGGGTCGGCCGGCGAAGGCACCGGATCGGTGGGACCCGACGGGGGCTGGTCGGACATGAACCCTCCTCAGCGATGGCTGGAACGGCTCATGATCTTCCTCGATGCGGCCTCGCGCCGCAGCCCCCGATCGGGTATGCGCCGCCGCAGAGGCGGCGCCGGATCAGGCGATGACGCGGACACGCTCCGCCTGCGGGCCCTTCTGACCCTGGGCGATCTCGAACTCGACCCGCTGGCCGTCGTCCAGCGCCTTGTAGCCGTCCATCTCGATCGCGGAGAAGTGCACGAAAACGTCCTGCCCGCCGTCGACGGCGATGAAGCCGTAGCCCTTTTCGGCGTTGAACCACTTCACGGTGCCCTGTGCCACGGTGGTCGTCCTCACTGTGCGCGGCGGTCCACAACCCCCGGACGCCGGCCGAGCCGCGCCCGGGCCACCGTTTCGAGCCATCGGTGACGGCCATTGAATCGGTGACCGAAATCGCACGCTACACGAGGCGTGACGACCGCGCACGACCACAAATCGGGCATATTTCGACCAGGATCCGGGGCGACCGACGCGGCCGGCGGCGCGTCCGGTATGCATGCGGACATGACGAGTGCGCCGACGATTCCCGCCGCACGAACGGCCACCGTCCGCCGGGTGCGCCCCGAGGACGCCGCCCGGATGCGGGCGCTCCGGCTGGAGATGCTCGCCGACGCGCCGCTGGCCTTCCTGGAGACCGTCGCCGAGGCCGCCGCCCGGCCGCACACCGACTACGCGGCCCGGATCGCCTCGGTCGCCACCGGCACCCACACGGCCCAGTTCGTGGCCGACCCCGGCGGCCGGTTCGTCGGCCACGCCGGCGGCACCGTGGTCCCCGACGAGTCCGGCCTGACCGTCATCTACGCCGTCTACATCACCCCGACCTGGCGGGGCAGCGGCCTGCTCGGCCGGCTCGTGGACGAGGTGGCGGCCTGGTCCCGGGCCTGCGGGCGGCCCGAGCTCATGCTGGAGGTGGTGGTCGGCAACGACCGCGCCTACCGGGCGTACCAGCGGCTCGGATTCGTCGACACCGGCGTCCGTGTACCGCACCCGAAGATCCCGGCCCTGCGCGAACTCCAGATGCGCCGCCAGGCCTGAGCGGCCGGTGCCCCTCCCTGGGTCAGGGAAGGGCCCGGGCCACCCGGTCAGGCGTGGCGTCGGCTCTGCACGATGCGGAACCGGTTCGCCACGTACGCGCCATCGGTCAGCGCCGCGTTGGCCGCCGGGTTCGCGCCGCTGCCGTGCAAGTCGGAGAACGCCGCCGACTGGTTGACGAAGACGCCGCCGGTCAGGTTGCAGGACAGGTGCACGCCGGCGTCGATGGCCGCCGCCTCGGCCGCGTCCAGCACCGCCTCGTCCGTCGAGTAGACGGCCGCGGTCAGCGCGCCCTTCTCCCCCACCGTGGACCGCAGGATCTCCAGGCTGTGCTCCGTCGAGTCGGTGGCGATGGCGAACGAGATCGGCCCGAACCACTCGCGGGAGTAGGTCCCGGTGTCCTCCGCGGCCAGCTTCACGATGGCCGGCGTCCGCACGACCGCGCCGGGGAAGGACGGGTGCTCGACGGTCCGCGACTCCAGCACCGGCTCACCGACCTTGGTCACCTCGTCCAGCCGCCCCAGCACGCCGTCGTTGACGATCGCGCCGGTCAGCTCCACCCCGCGGGCCGGGTCGGCGGTCAGCTTCCCGACCGCCCCGGCGATCCCCGCGGCCACCTCGTCGAAGCTCTTGTGCCCCTGGTCGGTGTCGATGCCGTCGCGGGGGATCAGCAGGTTCTGCGAGGTGGTGCACATCTGACCGCTGTACAGGGTCAGCGTGAAGCCGAGGTTGCGGCACATGCCGGCGAAGTCGTCGGTGGAGTCGATCACCACCGCGTTCAGGCCGGCCTTCTCGGTGTAGACCGCCGCCTGCCGGGCGTTCTCCTCCAGCCAGTCGCCGTACTCGGTCGAGCCGGTGAAGTCGACGATCCTGACCGCCGGGTGCAGGGCGAGGGTCGAGGCGAGCTTCTCGCCCGGCGCCTCGGGGGCGAGCAGCACCAGGTTCGGGTCGAAGCCCGCCTCGGCGAGCACCTCCCGGGCGTACTTCACGGTGACGGCGAGCGGCAGGACGGCGCGGGGGTGCGGCTTGACGATCACCGGGTTGCCGGTGGCCAGCGAGGCGAAGAGCCCCGGGTACGAGTTCCAGGTCGGGAAGGTGTTGCAGCCGATCACCAGCGCCACGCCCCGCGGCACCACATGGAAGGTCTTCGTCATCCGCAGCGGGTCACCCTTGCCGGCGGCCTTCTCCCAGCCGGCCGTCCCCGGGTGCCGGGTCATCTCGGCGTACGCGTAGGCGACCGCCTCCAGCGCCCGGTCCAGCGCGTGCGCGCCGCCGGCCTGGAAGGCCATCACGAAGGCCTGGCCGCTGGTGAACTGCACCGCGTTGGCCAGCTCGAAGATGTGCTTGTGCAGCCGGTCCAGGATCTCCAGGCAGACCCCGACCCGGGCCTGCGGGCCGGCGTCCCGCCAGGCGGGCAGCGCGACGGTGGCCGCGCCCACCAGCTGGTCGGCCGCGGCGTGCGGGTAGCGGACGTTCAGCTCCAGGCCGAACGGGCTGGTCTCGGTGGCGACGGTCTCGCCGTCACCCGGCTGGTCCAGCGGGAAGTCGCCGTTGAGGTACGCCTCGAAGGCGGCCTTGCCGTCGGCGGCGGCGGTCTCGCCGTACACCCGGGGGCTGGGGGACTCGGGGTAGGCGGACCAGTACCCGCGCTCCGTGATCGCGGTCAGCGCACGGTTGAGGGTGTCGGCGTGCCTGTCGTACAGGGGGTGCGGGGTCTCCGTCATGCCCGCCATCATGCAACAGGAAGCCCCCAGATCAGTAGAGCGGTGTCACAGGTCAGATCGTCAGCTGCCAGTCCGTCCAGGCGTCGACCGGGCGGAAGCCGAGCTGCTCGTTGATGCGGACCATGTGCGCGTTCTCGGCCGCGTTCCAGGTGTCGATCGCCCGCAGGGCGGGCTCGTGGTCGAGCACGTAGCGCAGGTTCTCGATCTTGGCGAGCAGGCCGAGCCGGTGTCCCCGGTGCACCGGGTCGACGATGGTGATCTGCTGGAAGGCGTGCCAGTCCGCGCTCGGACCGAGGTCGATCAGCGTCCAGGCGACCACCCGGCCGGACTCCTCGTGCACCACCGCGTGGTGGTAGCGGCGGCGACCCCGGGCGTCCAGCGCCCGCTCAGTACCCCGCAGCCGCGCCACGTCGACCTGCTCGGCTTCCCACTCCAGGTCGCCCAGGGGCGCGTCGGTCATCAGCCGGCCGTCGAGGTAGGCGATGTCGGCGGCGTACTCCTCGGGGCTGTCGCCACGCCAGCGGACGGTGCGGTACCCGGCCGCGTGGGTGCGGGCGTCGGCCGCCAGGGCGTCGAGTGCCGCGTGGTCGAGGCGGGCGGTGTCCAGTCGGCGGCGTACCTCGGCGAGCGCCGGCCGGGCACCCGTCGCGGCGGCGAAGGCATCCTCCGCCTCGGGCCGGGCGACTCCGCCGGGCAGCGCCGAGACCGCGACCCCGAACACCCGCTTGCGTCCGTGCTCGCCGAGCAGCCGCAGCAGGTGCTCGTGCAGCGCCCGGCCCACGCCGCGCCGCCGGTACGCCGGGTGGACGACCAGGTCCGCGGTGGCGTTGTCGGTGTTGTCCAACTGCGGCAGGTCCAGCCCCAGGTAGCCGGCGGGCACCCCGTCGAGCCGGGCCAGCACCCAGCGGGGTGCGTTCCCCGGCATAGGGTGACGGACGGCGGCGGTGAAGCGGTGCCGGCAGAGCGGCGGGAAGTCCGTCAGGTCCGCGGCGTTGGCCGCCGCCCCGATCCGGTACGCCTCGTCGATCGCGCCCGGGTCGGCGGCGTCGAACGGCGCGATCGTGATGCTCATGGCAGCGAGGGTGCGCCACGAACAGCGAGCGGGGCCAGCGATTTTCCGCTGGCCCCGCCGTCACGTTGGTCGGGAGGGACGATCGCACAACGCCGCCGGCGTTGGGTCGTAAGAACTTCAAAAGTCTCCGGCGAAACGCCCTCCCGCACGGAGCATCTTGCGCCGTCCGAATCCGGTCGTCAAGTCCTTAGCGGCGGGTTTTCCGCACTCACAGCGAAACGTCAGTTACCCGCCGGATCGGCCCGATCCCCCGTCCGGGCGATCCCCACTCCCCGAACGGCGTCTCCGGCCCCCATCCGGCCGACAGGGGTCAGGAGAGGAGGCCGGCGTCGCGGGCGGCGCGAAGAGAGGGCTTGATGCGGTGGGTGGGACCGACCTGGCCGGCCACCGCGTCGAGGGTCTTCAGGCCCTCGCCGGTGTTGAACACCACCGTCTCCGCGGTCGGGTCGAGCCGGCCCGACTCGACCAGCTTGCGGAGCACCGCCACGGTGACCCCACCGGCGGTCTCGGCGAAGACCCCGGCGGTACGGGCGAGCAGCCGAATCGCGGCGCGGATCTCGTCGTCGTCGGCGTACTCCATCCAACCGCCCGTGCGGCGCACCGCCTCGAGGGCGTACAGGCCGGCCGCCGGATCGCCGATGTTCAACGACTTGGCGATGCCGGTCGGCTTCACCGGGGTGATGGTGTCGCTGTCCGCGTGCAGCGCGGTGGCGATCGGGTTGCAGCCGGCCGACTGCGCACCGAACACCTTCCAGCCGCCGGCGGGCGCCTCGACCAGGCCGATCTCGACCAGCTCCGAGAACGCCTTGTCGATCTTGGTGAGCAGCTCGCCGCTGGCCATCGGGATGACCACCTGGGCCGGGATCCGCCAGCCGAGCTGCTCGGCCACCTCGTACCCGAGGGTCTTCGACCCCTCGGCGTAGTACGGGCGGACGTTGACGTTGACGAACGCGGTGTCCTCGAACTCGTCGGTCTCCACCAGCTCCCCGCAGAGCCGGTTCACGTCGTCGTACGAGCCGTCGATGGCGACCAGCTCGCCGCCGTAGACCGCGGTGGTGACGACCTTGCCCTGCTCCAGGTCGCTGGGGATGAAGACCACCGAGGGCGCCCCGGACCGGGCCGCGTGGGCGGCCACCGAGTTGGCCAGGTTGCCGGTGGACGCGCAGGCGTACCGGGTGAAGCCGAGCGCCCGGGCGGCGGTCAGCGCCACCGACACCACCCGGTCCTTGAACGAGTGGGTGGGGTTGGCGCTGTCGTCCTTGACCCACAGCGGGGCGCTGATGCCCAGTTCGGCGGCGAGGTGCGGGGCGGAGACCAGCGGGGTGAGGCCCGGGTTCAGGGTCACCCGGCTGTCCGGGTCCTGACCGGCGGGCAGGAGGGCGGCGTACCGCCAGAGGTTCTTCGGGCCGGCCTCGATCTGCTCGCGGGTGACGGCGGCGAGGGCGGCGGTGTCGTAGTCGACCTCGAGCGGGCCGAAGCACTCGTAGCAGGCGTGCTGCGCGGCGAGCGGGTAGCGCGCGGAACAGGCGCGACAGACCAGCGCGCGGGCCGGGCTGAGGGTCGTGTCGATGCCGGAGGTGACGGGAAGCGTCGACGTCATGTCGAGGAGTTCCTCTCATCTTTCCCCGCATCGCACCCTGCGGCGGGGACGGAATTGGCACCTGCCCGCCGTCGCTCGTCGTCGAGCGCGCGGGTGGTTGCCGGGGCGTCATCGGGCCGTATCCCTCAGCCCCTCTGGATGAGGTATGCAGTTGTGCTGCCGAGTCTATGCACGTCCCGGGCCACCCCGACCGGGGATTCCCACGGTGTGAGCCACCCGTCGCCCCGCCCCGCCACCCCGGCGGGCGCCACCCGCCAAGATCCGCGCACATTCACGGAAAGAGTGGCCTCCCGCGTCGGTGAGGCCACTCTTTCCGTGAAACAGTGCGGTCCGCGGGGCGATCGTGGTCCGGCGGGCGATCGCGGTCCGGCGGGCGATCGTGGTCCGGCGGGCGATCGCGGTCTCGCGGCGGTTACGGACCGCGGGGCGATCAGCGGGCGACCACGGCGACCGGGTCGACGACCACGGGGCGGTCGGTGACAGCGGTGGGGGCGAGGGTGGCGGGGGCCACGGCGCGGGGACGGGTGGCGAGGTTGGCGGCGACCAGGGCGGCGATGGTCAGGGCCGCGCCGATCAACTCGACCATGCCGGGCCGGTAGCCGCGGACGGTCTGCACCGCGAAGGTCGTCACCGGTACGAGGTTCATGAACAGCGCGGCGTCGGCCGCGCCGAGCCGCCGCACCCCGGTGTTCCAGGCCAGCACCGCGAGGACGGCGGCGACGAGGACGGCGTACCCGAGCTGCGGGGCGACCGCCACGAGGTCGGCGGCGGCCGGCGCGTGCTGCATGCCGGTGAGGTCGGCGACGGCGCTGGCGGCGAGCATGGCGAGCGTGCCGGCGACGGCGGTCAGCGTGGTGTACCGCAGGGCCGACCAGCCGGCGAAGCGGCTCGCGCCGTGGGTGTAGGTCGCCCAGCCGAGCACGGCGCCGATCATGAGCAGCCCGCCGACGCCGAACTGGCCGAGCCCGTCGAGCCGGCCGCGGGTGATCACCAGGCCGACGCCGACCAGGGCGACCAGCGAGAAGCCGAGCAGTGCCGGCCGGGGGCGTACGCCGTCCCGCACCCAGCGGACCAGCTGGGTGACCAGCGGGGTGGGGGCGGCCAGCAGGGCGATCTGTTGCGGGGTGGCGTGTCCGAGCGCCAGGCTGGTGAGCACGTTGAACCCGGCGAAGCCGAGGACGCCGAGGACCGCCACCTCGACCGCCCGCCCGCCGGTGCGCAGTGCGCTCAGCCCCTCCCGGGCCAGCAGCAGCGCGACCAGGACGGCGGTGGCGAGGGCGTACCGGGCCGTGGTCAGGTTCAGCGCGTCCACCCGGGTGAGTGCGCTGGCCAGCACGGGAAACATGACACCCCAGCTCAGCACGGCGAAGAGCGGGAAGGCGGCGTGACGAGAACGCATCACAGCTCCAATGTTCGAGTATCGTCGAACCAACGGCACCGACTCTAGGAGCTTGTTCGATGAAAGGCGAACAAGGGTTACACTGGTCACATGGAGCTGCACGAACCCGCGCTGCGCGACGTACCGGTCACCGCCGTCCTGGCGGCGCTCGCCGACGACGTCCGGTTGCAGATCGTGCGCACCCTCGCCGAGGGCGGCGAGCACGTCTGCGGCACCTTCGAGCTGGGGATCTCCAAGGCGACCCGGAGCCACCACCTCAAGGTGCTGCGGGAGGCCGGCCTCACCCGGACCCGCGCCGCGGGCACCAGCCGGTACGTCCGGCTTCGCAGGGACGAGCTGGACCGCCTCTACCCCGGCCTGATCGACGCCGTGCTCGCCGCGCCGACCCGGTCCTGAGCCCCGCTCCCACCACTGCGGCCGGGTGGCGGCGCCCTCCGCCGTGCGGTGGCGCGACCCGGCCGACGAACCGATGACCTCCGGTGGCGGCGGGTCAGTACCGTGCGGTCACCCCACCTCGAGAGAGGAACGCCCGCCCGTGCGCCGGACCCTGCCGGTTCTCGCAACCCTCGCCCTGGTCGCGCCGCTGACCGCCTGCGGAGGTGACTCCGGAACGGTCGCTTCGGCCGTCACCACGGTCACCCCGCCGGCCGGCACCCCGACCGCCTCGGCGCCCGCCGCGATCGCACCCAGCGCCACCCCGACCGCAACCCTGGTGGTCAAGCCGGCGACCACCACCGCAGCCCCGAAGCCGGCCGTGGAGAAGGTGCCGGCGCTCACCTGCACGCAACTCCGGGGCGCACACCTGGGCAGCGCCAAGGTGCCCTTCAACGGATACCCCGACTACATCCCGCTGCTCGACGGGATCTGGTCCGGCGAGGACGGCGCGACCGTCGAACTGCAGAAGCCGTGCGGCATCGGCGACCTCGACGGCGACGGCGCGGCGGACGCCGTCGGCACGGTGCTGCTGCGGACCGGCGGGGTCGGCATGTTCTGGAACGTGGTGGTCTGGCACAACTCGGCCGGGAAGCCGGGCTACCGCACCCTGGTCGATCTCGGCGACCGCAACCCGGTCACCTCGATCAGCGTCTCCGGCCAGAAGGCCACCGTGGTCTGGCTGACCCGCAGCGACGGCACCAGCATGGCCGAGCTGAACATCAAGCGGACCACCGTTTACAAGCTCTCCGGCACGGCGCTGATCGAGATCGGCCGCACCGACGCCCCGTACACCCCGTAGCGCCGCGCGACGGCGCCGGTCAGCGGTGCCGGCGCCGCCACTCGGCCTCCCGCGCCTCGTGTGCCTCATGCTCCTCGCGGACCGTCTCGTGCAGGGCGTTCCGGGAGTCCGCGAGGAACACGATCTCGGCGACGACCAGCCCGAGCAGGACGGCGGTGAGCAGGTCCAGCGCGACGAGCGACGGCAGCCGGCCGGCCAGCGGGACGAGGGCGAGCAACCACCCCGGGTCCCGGCGGCGACCGTCCGTACCGGTTTCCAGCCAGCCGGCCTCGACTTCCTCACCTGGGCGAGGCTGGCAGTTGCGCTCAGGCCCGGGCGGCGAAACGGCGGCGACGGATCAGCTGGTGATGTCCTTGCGGGTGAAACGCCAGAAGGCGAGCCCCCAGAAGAGCGTCGCGTAGCTGACCGCCGAGATGGCGCCCCGCACCACGTCGTCGGTCTGCACCGGCGTGGAGAGCAGCCCCAGCCAGGCGCTGGCGTAGTGGGTCGGTAGGAAGGCCCGCAGCCCGCCCAGCGCGGTGATCTGGTCCAGGATGCTGGAGAGGATCCAGAGCAGCACCGCGCCGCCCACCGCGCCGAGCGCGGCGTCCGTGGTCACCGAGAGCAGGAACGCCAGTCCGGCCACCACCAGCAGGACGACCGCCAGGTACCCGAGCACCGCCAGCAGCCGCAGCAGCCCCTCGGTCGGTGCCAGTTCGGCGGAGACCTGGCTGCGCAGCGGCGACCAGCCGTACCGGAGGGTGCCGGCGAGCAGGGCGGTGCCCGCGAGCAGCAGCAGGGCCACCGCCGAGTACGCGAGCGCGACCAGCAGCTTCGCCGTCAGCAGCCGGGCCCGGGGCACCGGGACGGCCAGCAGGTAACGCAAACTGCCCCAGCTCGCCTCGCTGGCCACCGTGTCCCCGCAGAACAGCGCCACCACCACGACCAGCAGGAACGACGACGACACGAAGATCGAGAAGAGAGTGAAGTTGAGCCCGCCGGAGGTGGCCAGGTCGACCAGACTGCCGAACTCGTTGTTCCGGTTGCGGTCGTCGTTACCCGAGTTGAACTGGAACGCGAGCAGAATGATCAACGGCAGCAGCACCATGAACCCGAGCGCCAACTGGGTACGCCGCCGCGACGCCTGCCGGCGGAACTCCGCCGCGAACGGCAGGGTGGCCGCCGGCCGGTAGCCGACCGCCGCCCCGCCCGGACCCACGGCGCCCGACCGGCCGCCGCCGACGTCGCCCGCGTCCACCGCAGACTGCCCCATCACCGGTCCCCGCTTCCCCGAGAGTTCTCGCCGACCAGGGCGAGGAACGCGTCCTCCAGGCGACGCCGCGGCACCACCCGGTCCACCCCGATGCCGGCCCGCACCAGCTCCGCCACCACCTCGCTGCGCGCGGTGCCGTTGGTGTCGACCACCAGCCCGCCGTCCCCGTCAGGCAGCACCCGGACGCCGTCCAGCCGGTCGAGCACCGACCGGGCGGCGTCGGGGTCGGTCACCTCGAACAGCACGCTGGGCGACTCGCCGACGATCTCCTCGACCGGGCCGGACGCGACGATCCGGCCCTTGTTCACCACCACCGCGTGGGTGCAGGTCTGCTCCACCTCGGCCAGCAGGTGGCTGGAGACCAGCACCGCCCGGCCGTCGGTGGCGTACCGCTGGAGCACCCGGCGCATCTCGGCGATCTGCGGCGGGTCCAGCCCGTCCGTCGGCTCGTCGAGCACCAGCAGCTCGGGCAGGCCGAGCATCGCCTGAGCGATCGCCAGCCGCTGCCGCATGCCGTGGCTGTAGTTCTTCGTCCGCCGGTGCACCGAGGCGCCCAGGCCGGCGATCTCCAGCGCCTCGTCGAAGTGCGCGTCCTCCCACGGTCGTCCGGTTGCCCGCCAGTACGCCTTCAGGTTGTCCAGGCCGGAGAGGTGCGGCAGGAAGCCGGGGCCCTCCACCAGCGCGCCGATCCGGGACAGCACCGGCGAGCCGGGCACCAGCCGGTGCCCGAAGACGTAGATCTCACCGGCCGTGGGCTGAGTCAGCCCCATCAGCACCCGGAGCGTGGTGGTCTTGCCGGCGCCGTTCGGGCCGAGCAGGCCCACCACCTGACCGGGGTGCACCTCGAAGTCCACGTTGGAGACGGCGACGAAGCCGTCCGCGTACTCCTTGCGGAGCTGGCGGACGGCGAGCGGGATGCCCGCGTACGCCGGGTGGACGGAGCTGTCCTGGCGGCGCTGCCGGCGGCGGGCGGCCAGGACGACCACGACGAGCCCGACGGCGATCGCGGCGAGCAGGCCGGCCAGCACCCAGCGCCAGACCGCGGCCGCCGTCGGGATGGGCTCCCCGTCGACCGTCGGCAGCGCCACCGGGCCTCCTCCCGGGGCGACGGTGTAGACGGTCGGCTGGGCCGGCGTGGCGTACGCCTGGTCGGAGGTCGCGACGACCACCCGCAGCCGGTGCCCGGCCTCGAACCGGCGGACGATCGCCGGCAGGGTGACGGTGACCGGCTGGGCGGCATCGAGCGTCTCCGGCAGGCCGGTCAGCCGGACCGGCGCGACCAGCCCGTCCGGCAGGGTGGCGGCGCCGTTCGGGTCGACGTCGTAGAGCTTGACGAAGAGCACCGCCTCGCCGGTGGGCGACGCGGCCCGGATGGCGAACGTGGGCGCGCCCACCACGTCGACCGCCTCGGTCAGCGGCGCCGACTCGAACCGGGCGTGCTGGCCGGGAATGTCCCCGGCGACCCCGTCGAGCAGGGAGCCGAGCGCCCCGGCGAAGGGCACCGCGGAGATGGCCGCCGGGTTGCCGTTGGGCGGGTTGGCGATCGGCTGGGCCGGTCCGTCGACCGGCACCGCTCGCCGGGCGTCGCCGGTGAGGCCCGGGTAGTCGGCGGTGCGGTACCCGGTGGCGACCAGTCCCCGGTCGAGCGCGTCGAAGCCGGCGATCCGGGAGAAGGTGAAACTCTGCCCGGGCGCCTCGCCGTCGCCCTTGACGTAGTGGTCCAGCCACTGGGCGGTCAGGAACTTCACCCGGTCGGAGTCGGACGTCGGCCCCTCCCCGCCGTCGTGGCCGCCGGTGAACCAGGCGACCCGGACCGGGGTGCCGGCGGCGGAGATGCCGCGCGCGTTGGCGTCCGCCTCGGCGAGCGGGAAGAGGGTGTCCGCCTCGCCCTGCACCAGCAGGGTCGGGGCCTTGATCCGGTCGAGCACGCCGGCCGGGGAGGAGCGGCGCAGCAGCGCCACCGCCTCCGCGTCGGCCCGTCCGGTGGTGGCGATCCGCAGGTACGCGGCGCAGATGTCGGCGGCGAACCGCCCGCAGGACGGATCGGCGGCTGCGCCCGGGACGCGCCCCGAGGCGGTGCCCGGACCGGAGCCGGGGCGCGGGCTGGGCG
>JBARAE010000867.1:0-1831 GCA_049791715.1 Micromonospora sp. | reverse complement strand
GCGTGGTCCGGCCCGCCGACCCCGGCGGCGACGCCGTGGGAGGTCCGCCCGGCCGAAGCGGCCGCTCCGCCGACCCCACCGGCCCCCGCGCCTCCTGCCGCATGGTCCGGGGCGACACAGCCGGCGGGGGCGGAACCGACCGCCGAACTGCCGGCCTGGACCGGCGCCGAGGCGGCGACCTGGCCGTCCGCGCCGACGACCGGTACGCCGGTCGCGGTGCCGCCCCCGTCGCCGGTGACCGCGCCGCTGCCACCCACCGGGTACCGGGAACCGTTCGCCCCCCGGGGCCCGTACGCGGGGCCGTACCCACCGGCGGCGCCGCCCGCGCCCCCGGCCCGGGCGCCCAAGCGGCCCAAGGAACGGTCGGCGCTCGGGGCGGTGACCTTCTCGCTGATCTTCCTGGCCCTGGGCGTGGTCGCCGTGCTCGACCTGCTGGACGTCTTCCCGGTCGGCGCGGCGGGCTACTTCGCCGCCACGCTCGCCACCATCGGGCTCGGGCTGCTGGTGGGCACGTGGTTCGGCCGGGCCCGCTGGTTGATCGCGCTCGGCCTGGTCACCGCGGCCGCGCTCGGCGTCGTCACCGTCGCCGAGTCCTACGACCGGGTACGCGGGGTGGACGGCAACGTCACCTGGGCCCCGACCGACTACCGCGACCTGGCCGACCGGTACGAGAACAACTTCGGCGACGCCGTGCTCGACCTGCGCGGGGTCGACTTCGACAAGAAGGACACCCAGATCACCGTGGCGATCAACCTGGGCAAGGTGACCGTGGTGGTACCCCCGAACGTCGACGTCACCACGGTGGCCGACGTGAACGCCGGCGACGCCACCATCTTCGGTCGGCACTCCGGCGGGCTGGACGGGCGGATGCGGGAAAGCACCGACGTCGGCCCGGACGGGCCGGGCGGGGGCACCCTGCGACTGCTCATCCACGTCAACGCCGGCAACCTGGAGGTGACCCGGTGAAGGCCCACCGTACGGACGTCGTCTCCTTCGCCTTCGGGCTGGTCTTCCTCGCCCTCTCTCTCTGGTGGCTGCTCGCCCGGATCCTCGGGCTCACGCTGCCTCCGGTGGGCTGGTTCCTGGCCGGCGCGCTCCTCCTGATCGGAGCGCTGGGCCTGGTCGGCGCGCTCCGCTCCGGGCGGCACGCCGACCGGGAGCCCCCCGCCGCCGAGACCACCGTGTCGGCACCGTACGAGGAGGAGGCAGCCCGGCCGTGGGTGGAGCCGGAGCGCGCCGAGGCCGACGAGTGGCCCACGGACGCGGTCGCCGACGTCCCGGTCGAGGCGACGCAGGACCGCCCGGTCAGCGGCACCGGCGGCGACCCGCACTGGTCGCCGTCCGCCCCGCCGCACCAGCCGACGACCGGCGACACCGAGCCGGTGACCCGGGAACAGCCGGTCCTCGGGGACGAGCCGGGCCGGATGACCGGTCCGCCGACCGGAGACGACCGGTCAAAGGGCTGACCACGGCGGTGCGGCATCCGTACGGCGGCGCATATGCTGGCCGGTGGAGATCTCGCCTCCGCCGGCCGGCCCACGCCGTGGGGCCTCGGCGCGGCCGGGCCGCCGGGTAGCCGGGTTCCCGCCCCGACCGGCAGCCGGTCGCCGAGCCGGGTCCGCGGCCCAACCCGACCGGTCGCTGTGGCGATCCCGCCGCGATTGCCGTCTCTACCTCGTCAGGAGCCCGTCCGACATGACCCAGTCACCCGCCGTGCGCACCCCCGGCCCGTCCGGTCCGGTCCGCATCGGCGAGCGCGCCGCCCGTACCCTCGTCGCCGAGCTCGCCCGGCGACACGACCCGAAGACCGCCCTGCTGGTCGGCGCGGCGC
>JBARAE010000866.1:0-2660 GCA_049791715.1 Micromonospora sp. | reverse complement strand
CCGCGGCCGGGCCCGGCGACGCCGTGGGGGCGCCGCCGGGACCGCGGCTTCAGCCCGCCTTCGGCTCCAGCCGGATGGAAACCGAGTTCACGCAGTGCCGGGTGTCCTTCGGGGTGAAGCGCTCACCCTCGAAGACGTGGCCCAGGTGGCTGTCGCAGCGGGCGCAACGGATCTCCGTACGCCGCATGCCGAGGGTGTTGTCCGGGATCTCCTTCACCGCGCCCGGGATGGCGTCGTCGAAGCTCGGCCAGCCGCAGTCCGAATCGAACTTGTCCTCGCTGTGGAACAGCTCCGCGCCACAGGCCCGGCAGTGGTAGACGCCGGGCGTCTTCGTGTCGACGTACTCGCCGGTCCACGGGCGCTCGGTGCCGGCCTCCCGGAGCACCCGGAACTCCTCCGGGCTCAGCCGGACACGCCACTCTTCCTCGGTGCGGGGCAGTTCGCTCTCGTCAAGACTCACCGGTCAACGGTACGCCGCGCGTCGGTGCCATCGCATAGGGTCGCGCCATGGGTGCCACCAAGGCCGCGGCCGCGGAGATCGAGATCGCCGGGCACACCGTCCGGCTGACCAGCCCCGACCGGGTGATCTTCCCGCAGCGCGGGTTCACCAAGGCGGACGTGTTCGGCTACTACCAGGCCGTGGGCGAGGGAATCATGCGGGCCCTGCGGGACCGCCCCACCACCCTGCAGCGCTTTCCGGAGGGCATCGAGGGGGAGATGTTCTTCCAGAAGCGGGTGCCGACCCGGGGCGTACCGCCGTGGGTGCAGACCGCGGAGATCAGCTTCCCCAGTGGCCGCACGGCCGCGGAGCTCTGCCCGGCGGATCTCGCGCACGTCGCCTGGGCCGCCCAGATGGGCACCGTGGTCTTTCACCCCTGGCCGGTCCGCGCGGCGGACGTCGACCGCCCCGACGAGCTGCGGATCGACCTGGACCCGCAGCCCGGCACCGACTTCGCCGACGCGGCGGCGGCCGCCGGCGAGCTGCGGGCGCTGCTGGACGAGCTGGGCGCCACCGGCTGGCCGAAGACCTCCGGCGGTCGGGGCGTGCACGTCTACCTGCGCATCCACCCCCGGTGGACGTTCACCGAGGTGCGCCGCGCCACCATCGCGCTGGCCCGGGAACTCGAACGCCGCCGCCCCGAGCTGGTCACCACCTCCTGGTGGAAGGAGGAGCGGGGCAGCCGGGTTTTCGTGGACTTCAACCAGATGGCCCGGGACCGGACGATCGCCTGCGCGTACTCGCTGCGCGCCAACCCGCGGGCCACCGTCTCCACCCCGGTCGACTGGGACGAGCTGCCCGAGGTCGACCCGGACGACTTCCACCTCGGCAGCGTGCCCGCCCGGTTCGCCGAGCGGGGCGACCCGCACGCCGGCATCGACGACACCCCGTGGGACATCACCCCGCTGCTGGAGTGGGCCGAGCGGGACGCCGCCGCCGGCCAGGGCGACATGCCCTACCCGCCGGACCACCCGAAGATGCCCGGCGAGCCGAAGCGGGTGCAGCCCTCCAAGGACCGGGACCGCCCCCGCGCCTGACCAGGCCTCCCGCGCGGTAACGATCATGTAACGGGTGCGAACCTTTCCCGCGCCCCGACCTGTCTTCCTGGGCGTCGGCCCGTCGGGGGCTCGGGGAGGGGTCGGATGAAACTGGTGTGGAGGCGGGCCGTCGAGGCGCGCGGCCTGCTGCTGGCCGCCGCGATCGCGGCCCTGGTAGCGGTCGCACTGGTCACCGGTCTCTCCGACTACAACCGGCGAGCGGTCGCCGCCGGGCAGCGGGCGCTGCTCGCGGCGGCACCCGCCGAGGAGCGCAGCCTGCTGGTGAGCGGGTCCGGCGGACGCGACGCCAACGAGTACGCCGACCGGGACCGGGCTGTACGCGCCCAGTTCGCCGACGGCCTGGGCGGCGTACCGGTCACCCTCGCCGCCGCCCGCTACGGCACCGGCCGGGAACTGACCGGCGACCTCGGCGCCGCCCGGGGCGGCGACGACCCGGTGTTCGCCACCCTCGGCACCCTGACCGACCTGGCCGCGCACGCCGAACTCACCAGCGGGACGTGGCCGGTACCCGGCTCGACCCCGCTGCAGGTGACGCTCCCCGAGAAGGTCGCCGGGCTGCTCGGACTGCGCACCGGAGACCGGGTGCCGCTCTTCGACCGCAGCACGGAACGGGCCGGCGAGGTGCGGATCGCGGGCACCTGGCGACCACGTGACCCGGCGGAGGCGTACTGGCGGCTGGCGCCCGGAGTGGGCGAGGGGGACGCCGGCGAGGTCAGCTCGTACGGACCGTTCGCGCTGGACCCGGCCGACTTCGCCGGTACTTTCACCGGCTCCAGCTCCGCCTCCTGGCTGGTCCAGCCGAACCTCGGCACGGTCGAGCCGAGCCGGCTCGCCGCGGTCAAGGACGCCGTGGCCGCCATCTCCGAGAAGATCCCGGAAACCACCGGACTGGGCTCCTCCGCGCAGAGCGTCAGCACCATCGACCGGCTCATCGACCGGCTCGGTCGGGCCGACCTGGTCGGCCGGTCCGCGCTGCTCACCCCGCTGCTGCTGATCGTGGTCCTCGGCGGGTACGCCCTGGTGCTGGTCGCCGCGCTGCTCAACGAGGACCGCCGGGCCCAGACCGCGCTGCTGCGCGCCCGGGGCGCGGCGCGCGGCCAGCT
>JBARAE010000865.1:0-6128 GCA_049791715.1 Micromonospora sp. | reverse complement strand
CCACCCACCAACCCACCCTCCCCAGCACCTCCTTCTCCCGTGTTGATCAAGAGGTTCGGGTCCCGAATCGGCCCCGAATCCGACCGAAACTTCTTGGTCAACACCGGTGAGGGCGGCTCAGGGGGTGGGAGTGGCGCGGGCGGCGCGCCAGAGGCCGTACAGGGCCAGGGCGGCGGCGGCGACCAGGGGGCCGCCGTCGCGGACCAGGCCGTCGAGGCCGAGGAGCCACCAGCACAGCGGCAGGTCCACGGCGAGCACGCCGAGCGTCACGGCGACCAGCATGGTCCGCGCCCATGCGCGGCCGCGCATGAGGAACAGCGTGCAGAAGAGCACCAGGTAGCTCACCGCGACCCCGGCGCCCATCCAGAACAGCACCGCCGGCACCGCGCTGAGCCGGCCATCCAGGATGGATCCCCCGGCGACCAGGGCCGGGACCAGCATCAGCGGGCTGTAGGTGAAGGCGGCGACCCGGCTGGTGAGCAGCCAGCCGGTGACCGGCGGGCGCTTCGGGGCGGTCTCCCGCCAGGAGATGGTTCCGCCCTCGACCACCAGCGCCTTGCGCTGCCGGACGAGATGCCCGCCGACCGCCTCGGAGCGGTAGAGCAGCGCCACCACGGCCACGCAGAGCGCGGTGAGCAGCCCGAACCCGAGCAGGCCGGGCAGCGGCGGCACCCCCTGCCGGGGTACGACCAGCCGGCCGACCGCGAAGACGGTGGTCACCGCGAGAATCAGCCCGAACGGCCTGGCCACGGTACGACCACGGTTGACGTGCCCGATCAGCACCAGGAAGCCGAGCGAGCGGAGCATCGCCCAGCCGGTGCGTACGGCGAGGCCGAACTCCTGCTCCGGGGCGTACCACCAGCTGAGCAGCTCGACCACGACGGTGGCCGCCGCCGTGAGGGCGAGCAGGGTGGTCAGCGCCCGGACGGCGGACGGCCGCCGGACCTCGGTGGTCTCGGCGGCCGTCCTCATGGGATCCGATGGTGCCCAGCGCGGGCGGGGATCACACCTACTTCTGCGGCTGCTCCGCGTCGAGCCGGGCGCGCAGCGCGTCCAGCTCGGCCCAGAGGACGCCGGGGAGCTTGTCCCCGAACTTCTCGAACCACTCGGTGACCAGCGGGAGCTCCTTGCGCCACTCCTCCGGGTCGACCTTGAGCGCGATCCGGACGTCCTCCGGGGTCATGTCCAGGCCCTCGACGTCCAGCGCGTCCTGCGCCGGGACCATGCCGATCGGGGTCTCGACGGCCTCGGCCCGACCCTCGATCCGCTCGATGACCCACTTGAGCACGCGGGAGTTCTCGCCGAAGCCCGGCCAGAGGAAGCTGCCCTCGGGGTCCTTGCGGAACCAGTTGACGTAGTAGATCTTGGGCAGCTTGGCCTCGTCGCCGTCGGCGCCCTTGCCCATCTCGATCCAGTGCCGGAAGTAGTCGCCGGCGTTGTAGCCGATGAACGGCAGCATCGCCATCGGGTCGCGGCGGACCACCCCGACCGCGCCGGACGCGGCCGCGGTGGTCTCCGAGGAGAGCGTCGCGCCCATGTACACGCCGTGCACCCAGTCGCGGGCCTCGGTGACCAGCGGGACGGTGTCCCGGCGGCGGCCGCCGAAGAGGATCGCGTCGATCGGCACGCCGTTCGGGTCGTAGTAGTCCTCGGCGAGGATCGGGCACTGGGTGATCGGGGTGCAGAAACGGCTGTTCGCGTGGGAGGAGAGCTCGCCGCTCTCCGGCGTCCAGTCGTTGCCCTTCCAGTCGATCAGGTGCGCCGGGGGCTCACCCATGCCCTCCCACCAGATGTCGCCGTCGTCGGTGAGGGCCACGTTCGTGAAGACGGAGTTGCCCCGCTCCAGCGTCCGCATCGCGTTGGCGTTGGTCTTCCAGTCCGTGCCCGGCGCGACGCCGAAGAGGCCGTACTCCGGGTTGATCGCGTAGAGGCGACCGTCCGGCCCGAAACGCATCCAGGCGATGTCGTCGCCGATGGTCTCGACCTTCCAGCCCGGGATGGTCGGCTCCAGCATGGCGAGGTTGGTCTTGCCACAGGCGGACGGGAAGGCGCCCGCGACGTGGTAGACCTTGCCCTCCGGCGAGGTGATCTTGAGGATCAGCATGTGCTCGGCGAGCCAGCCCTCGTCGCGCCCCATCACACTGGCGATGCGCAGCGAGTAGCACTTCTTGCCGAGCAGCGAGTTGCCGCCGTACCCGGAGCCGAAGGACCAGATCTCCCGGGTCTCCGGGAAGTGCGAGATGTACTTCGTGTCGTTGCACGGCCACGCGACGTCCTGCTGGCCGGGGGCGAGCGGGGCGCCGATGGAGTGCAGCGCGTGCACGAAGTCGGCGTCGTCGCCCATCGCCTCGAGGATCCTGGCGCCCATCCGGGTCATGATGCGCATCGAGGCGACCACGTACGGGCTGTCGGTGATCTCGACACCGAACATGGGGTTCTCGGCCTCGACCGGACCCATGCAGAACGGGATGACGTACATGGTGCGTCCGCGCATGCAGCCGCGGTACAGCTCCGTCATCGTCCGCTTCATCTCGGCCGGCGCCATCCAGTTGTTGGTGGGGCCGGCGTCCGCCTCGTCGACGGAGCAGATGAAGGTGCGCTCCTCGACCCGGGCGACGTCCGTCGGGTCGGTGCGCGCGTAGAAGGAGTTGGGCTTCTTTTCCGGGTTCAGCCGGATCAGGGTGCCGTTTTCGACAAGCTCGTCGGTGAGGCGGCGCCACTCCTCATCGGACCCGTCCACCCAGACCACTCGGTCGGGGGTGGTCAGTTCCGCGACCTCTCGGACCCAGGCGAGCAGTTTGGGGTGGGACGTCGGGGCCTGATCGATACCCCGAACAGTAGCCGGAGCAACCATGTCACATCTCCTTGTGGTCGGCGCTGACCGATGTATGGGATGCACGAGTGCTGGCGAGCGGGTGCGTCGCCTCGTGGAAACCTGGGATTGGGCTCAGCGTAAACCGGGGCGCCCCGCCAGTCAGTGGGACTGGTTGTGAAGAACTGCACAAGGTACGGCCACGCTGCGGCATCACGATCTGATACCCGCTTTCGCGCGCAGTTTCACGCAAATCCTGCGGACAACCTTCGGCGGACCCCGTCGTCCGGGCCCACCGGCGATGCACCATGAGTGGAAGCGCGCGCCGGTGCCGCCGACGACGATTCAGCGATCCGATCCGCAATTCCTCCACAGTCGGTTACGCTCTGCTCACCGGATACCTCCAGGGCTCCGGGGCAGTCACCCCAACCAGCGGTGGCAGCCCGTCACCGCCGCGCGCCGCTCGGTGCCGACCATCGGCCCGGACGTCACGCCGCGGCCGTCCGCTTGCCATTGCTACCCACCGCGCGCGTCGGCACCCGGTAGGCTCGGCGGGTGGCCGCGACGATGACCGGGGACCAGCCAGGTGCTCCGCAGACCCGACCGGGTCTGATCGCCTCCCTCGTGGACCGCTTCGGTCATCTCATCCGGGAGCTGAGCAAGTTCGCCACGGTGGGTGGACTCGCGTTCCTCGTCGACTTCGCCCTCTTCAACTACCTGGCGAGCGTCCGCCACGTTCCGCCGGTCGCCGCGAAGACCATCTCCACCGTGGTCGCCGCGACGATGGCATTCGTCGGCAACCGGTTCTGGACCTGGCGGCATCGCCAGCGCTCCAACCCGGCCCGGGAGTACGCGCTCTTCTTCTTCTTCAACGGCGTCGGCCTCGGCATCGCGGTCGGCTGCCTCGCGATCAGCCACTACGGGCTCGGTCGCGTCTGGCCCGGGGTGTTCCAGACGCCGCTGGCCGACAACATCGCCAGCTTCATCGTCGGGACCGGCCTCGGGACGCTGTTCCGATTCTGGTCGTACCGGCGGTTCGTTTTCGTGGAAGCGGGAACACCACCCGTTCCGGGAGCGAGCCACGACCGAGACTCCGGGGCGTGACCTACCGCCCACCTCGTCCTGCCGGGCCGAGCCGGCCCTGGCCACTGCCCTAAGGTGTTCCGCATGCGTCTTGTCCGTCTGCTGCCCGAGCGCTGGCAGAAGTTCATCCACGAGGCGCTCAAATTCGGCATCGTCGGCGGCATCAACACCGTCATCAATTACGCGGTGTTCAATGCGCTGGCACTCACCGTTTTCCGCGACGGCCAGCTCAAGGCGACGGCGATCGCGACCATCGTCGCCACGATCACGTCGTATCTGATGAATCGGCACTGGACGTACCGGGATCGGCCAAAGTCGGCCCTGCAGCGCGAATACGCCCTGTTCTTCCTGTTCAACGCGACCGGCCTGATCATCGAACTCGGCGTGCTGGCCGCCGCCAAGTACGGCCTCGGCGTGACGAGCCTGCTGGCGTTGAACGTCGCGAAGACCGGGGGCGTCCTGCTGGCCACCATGTTCCGGTTCTGGTCGTACCGGACGTTCGTCTTCCAACCGGTGCCCAAGCACGCCGAGGAGACCTGGCACACCATTTCCCGGGACGAATGGGACACCATGGCGGAGATGGACCCGGTGGCCGAGTTCGCCGAGTCGGTCAGCGAGCTGGAGGAGACAGAGCCCCGGCCGGGCGAGCGCGCGACCGTTCAACGCGAGGCGACCGCCGACCACGGACGGCTGCTGCGGGGGCGCCCCGCCACATCGGACGCGGGCCTCGGTCAGACCCTCGGCGGCGACCTGGACGCCGAACTCGCCGCCGAGCTGCACGCCGGCACCCGCCGTTCCCACCGCCGCTGACCCCCGCCCAGGTCAAGGGGCCCGCCGCGCGCACCCCTTGACCTCGACGGAGGAAGCTCAGGACGTGGGGTCCCGCAGCGGCTTGCCCTCGCGCATGTCGGCGAGGATGTCGCGCATCTCGCCGTCACCCAACGAGTGCTTGTCGTGCTGCGCCTCGACCAGCTCGTAGAGCGTGGTCTGCACCCGGTCCACCCGGGGCACGTCGGGCAGCACCGACTGGCCGCGTTCGCCGGCCGACTCGATGGTGAGGGTGCCGCAGCCGAGCAGGCGCTCGATGAAGCGCTGGTGCATGGAGTGGTCGTTGATCCGGGCCAGCGGGAGGTCCCGCCGGTTACGTGAGAAGACCCCCTCCTGGAGCAGCACCCGCTCGTTGGTGAAGAGGTAGTGGGTGGTGCGCCAGGCCAGGAACGGCCACAGACCCAACCAGAGGACCAGCACCAGGCCCATGGCGGCGATCGCGTAGAGCGCGATGGTGCCGCCGTCGCCGTCGGGCAGCAGGACCCAGCCCGCCACGACCGCGGCGACGGCGAGGACCAGCACCAGGATCGGTCGGATCAGCGCTTTCCAGTGCGGGTGCAGGTGCAGCACGACATGCTCGTCCTCGGTGAGCACGTCTTCGGGGAACGCCACGGGAACCTCCTCGCAGAACAGGACGCGCTGACCGTAGCCGGTCCTCGCTCGTTAGAGAGTCAGCCGCGCGGCCGGTGTTAAGAGGGGTCCCCCTCCTACGCTGGAGGCGTTAACAAGGGGCCCCTCTTGTCAGCGCACGTGCAGCACGTCGCCGGCGGCGAGGCGGAGCTCGCCGTCGGGGCCGGAGACCAGGAGCTGGCCGTCGGGGTCCACCCCGGTCGCCGTGCCGGTGAGCTGCCGGCCGTCGGGCAGCAGCACCCGTACCTGGCGGCCGACAGTGGCGCAGGCGGCCAGGTAGGCGTCCCGGAGGCCACTGGCGACGGCGTCCCCGCCTGCGGAGCGCCAGCGGTCGTACCAGTCGGCGAGCGAGCGGAGCAGGGCGCGCAGCAGCGGGTCCCGGTCGGTGGCGGCCGCGCCGGCGAGTTGCAGCGAGGTGGCCGGCAGCCCGGTCGGGTTGTCCGGCAGCTCGTCGGCGCGAAGGGTGACGTTGAGGCCGATGCCGACCACGATCGCCGGTGGCTGGGCCGGCGACGTTCCGGGCACCGCCTCCGCGAGCACGCCGGCGCACTTCGCACCGTCGATCAGCAGATCGTTGGGCCACTTCAGGCGGGCCTCCAGCTCGGCCAGCCGGGTCACCGCCTCCACCAACGCCACCCCGGCGAGCAGCGGCAGCCAGCCGTACCCGGCGGCGGGGACGGGCGACCAACGGCGTTCCGGAACGGCCTCGCCGGGCCGCAGCAGCACGCTGGTCGCGATACCGGCGCGGGGCGGCGACTGCCAGACCCGGCCGCGG
>JBARAE010000864.1:0-2156 GCA_049791715.1 Micromonospora sp. | reverse complement strand
GCGGAGCGCCTGCCCCGGCGGGTGCACGCCGGTTATGCGCTCGGTTCGCTGGTCACCGGGGCCTTCGGGACCGTGCCGGGGCTGCTGCTGCTGCCGTACCTCACCGACACGCTGGGCGTTCCGGCGGGCGTGGCGGCGCTGCTGGTGCTGCTGCCGAAGGCGTGGGACGTCCTGGTGAACCCGGTGGCCGGGCGGATCTCCGACCGGACCCGCAGCCGCTGGGGCGCCCGCCGGCCGTACCTGCTGGTCGCCGGGGTGGCGCTGGCGGTGCTCTTCGCCGGCATCTTCGCCGCGCCGTTCGGTGCCGGTCCGGCCGCCGGGGCGTACGTGGCGGTGGCGTTCCTGGCCACCGCGACCGCGTTCGCCTTCTTCCAGGTGCCGTACGTGGCGATGCCGGCGGAGCTGACCGGCGACTACGGGGAACGTACCCGGCTGATGAGCTGGCGGATCGCGGTGCTGGCGCTGGCCATCCTGGTCTCCGGGGCGGTGGCCCCGATGGTGGTGACCGCCGGCGGTGAGGGCGTCGCGGGGCACCGGTGGATGGGACTCTTCGTCGCCGCGCTGATCGTGGTCGGCGCCGTCGGCGCCTTCCTCGGCACCCGGTCCGCCCCCACGGGCACCGTGGGGGAGAGCGAGCCGAGCCTGCGGGCCCAGCTCACGGTCGCGGGCCGCAACCGGCCGTTCCGGGCGCTGCTGATCTGCTTCGTCGTGCAGTCCGCCGGGATCGCCACCATGCTGGCCGGGGTCAGCTACTTCGCCGACCAGGTGCTGCGCGAACCGCGGACCGGGCCGACCCTGCTCTTCGCCTGCTTCGTCGGGCCGGCGCTGCTGGTGATGCCGGTCTGGACGCGGGTGGGCGCCCGGGTCGGCAAGCGGGCCGGCATGGTCGCCGCGTCGCTGATCTTCGCGGTGGCGGCGTTGGCCCTGGTCGCCGCGCCGGTGCTGCCCGCCGCTGCCATCTATCCGGTGGTCGCGCTGATCGGCGCCGGGTACGCCGGCCAGCAGGTCTTCGCGCTGGCGATGCTTCCCGACTGCATCGCGTACGACACGGCACGCACCGGCCGTCGGCAGGCCGGCGTCTTCACCGGCCTGTGGACGGCGGGGGAGACGTTCGGACTGGCCCTCGGCCCGGGCCTCTTCGGCCTGGTCCTTCAGCTCTCGGGCTACGTCTCCTCGTCGACCGGAGTCGCAGCCGCCCAGTCCGCCCCCGCCCGCCTCGGCGTCCTGCTCGGCTTCACGGTCCTCCCCGCCCTCCTGGTAGCCCCGCCGCTGTTCCTGCTCCGCGCCTACACCCTCACCGCCTCCCGCCTGGCCTCGGTGACCCTCGCTCCCGCCGATCATGGAGTTGTGGTCGGGGACAAAAGCCGCTGACCATCACAAGAAAGGCGCCAAGATTCCATGATCGACGAAGAGCCGGGCGGCGCGCTGCCCACGGTGGGGGTGTCCGCGGAGCGGGTGCTGGCGGAGATCCGGGAGCTGCGGGGCGCGGACCGGCCGACCCACGGGGGGCGGCTCTTCGCGTACGTCTACGACCCGGGGGTGGCCGGGCTGGACGAACTGGCCGCCGCCGCGTACGCCGAGAGCGCGCACGTCAACGGGCTCGACCCGACCGCCTTCCCGTCCCTGCTCGCCATGGAGAACGCCCTGGTCGGGGCGGCGGCCCGGCTGCTCGGCGGCGGGCCGGGCAGCACCGCGCCGGACGTGGTCGGCTCGGTCACCAGCGGGGGCACCGAGTCGCTGATCCTGGCCGTGAAGGCCGCCCGGGACGCCCGCCCGGACCTTGCCGAGCCGCGGATCGTGGTACCGGTCAGCGGGCACGCGGCCTTCGCCAAGGCGGCCCACTACCTGCGGGTGGCCCTCGACGCGGTACCCGTCGACCCGGTGACCCTCCGCCCCACCGCTGCGGACGTGGCCGCCGCGATCCGGCCGGAAACGGTGCTGGTCGCCTGCTCCGCGCCCTCGTACGCGCACGGCGTCGTCGACCCGGTGGCGGAGATCGCGGCGGTGGCCGCGGCGGCCGGGGTGCGCTGCCACGTGGACGCCTGCTTCGGCGGCTGGGCGCTGCCCTGGCTGCGGCGGCTCGGCGAGCCGGTGCCGCCGTTCGACTTCGCCGTCGACGGGGTCACCTCGATCTCCGTCGACCTGCACAAGTACGC
>JBARAE010000863.1:0-8167 GCA_049791715.1 Micromonospora sp. | reverse complement strand
CCGGTACGGCGACGGCGGCGCCCTCGGCGCCCTGGAGGTGCGCTGGTCGCGCCCGGTCGCCGACGACGAGGCGCTGCGCAACCTCCTCGACGCGGTGGCCGGCTTGTGCAGCCAGGCGGTGCAGCGGGCCGAGCTGACCCGGTCGGCGCAGGCGATGGCCGACTTCGCGGCCCGGCTGAGCGTGACCCGGTCCACGTCGGAGGCCATCGAGGTCATCCTCAGCGCCGCGCCGATCACCCTCGGGGCGGTGCTGCCCGGGCTGGCGATCCAGGACGAGGGCCGGCGGGTGCGCCTCTGGTACAACCAGGTGCCCACCAGCCTGGCCGCCACCTTCACCGACCTCACCGTCGACGACCCGCGGCCGCTCGCCCGGGCGCTGCGCACCGGGGAACGGATCATCCTGCGTGACCGGGCGGAGTTCGCGGCCCGCTTCGGGGGGCTGCCGGACCCGGTGGGCGGGCACGGCCTGGTGACCACGGTCGCGCTGCCGTTGTTCGACGCGCAGCGCCGGCCGATCGCGTCGCTCGGCTTCGGGTGGCGGCGGGAACGGCCGCTGCGCGAGGGCGACCTGGCGCTGCTGGACACCATCGCCGACCTGTGCGAGCAGACCCTGGAGCGGGTCCGGCTGGCGGCCGCCGAGCACAACCTGGTGACCCGGCTGGCGGGGCGGCTGCGCAGCTCGGCGCTGACCACCCCGAGCGGCCTGGAGATCGCCACCCGCTACCAGCCGGCGATGAGCGGGCTGCACCTGGGCGGTGACTGGTACGACCTGGTCCGGCTGGACGGCGACCGGCTGGCCGTGGTGGTGGGCGACGTGGTCGGGCACCGGGTCGAGGCGGCCGCGGACATGGCCCAGCTGCGGACGATGCTGAACACGCTGATCCGGATGGGGGTGCCGCTGGAGGAGGTCTTCGTCCGGCTGACCGAGCTGCTCGGCGTCGGTTTCCTCGGCACCTGTCTGGTGACGGTCGTGGACCCGGCGGCCGGCGAGGCGCACGTGGCCCGGGCCGGGCATCCGCATCCGGTGCTGCTGCGCCAGGGCGGGGAGCCGGAGCCGGTCCGCACCGTCAACGCGCTGCCGATGGGCATGGTCGACCGCCCGATGACGGTCACCACGGTGCCGTTCCGCCCGGGTGACCTGCTGGTCGCGTACACCGACGGGCTGGTGGAGCGGCGCGACCGGCCGTACGACCAGGGGGTGGCGGCGTTGCACCGGACGCTCGTGGCGGTGCGGGAGCGGCCGGTGGAGGCGATCGCGGACGCCCTGCTGGCCGGTCTCTCCGGCTCGGAGGACGACCAGGCGCTGGTAGTGGTGCGGCACACGGGATGAGCCCCCTCGTGCGCGTTGGAGCGGCGATTTCGCGGGAACAACACCAGGCGGCGTGACGACGACGGACAGGATTGGGGATCGCTCATGACGATCGAGGCCGGCAAGCAGCCCGCGAAGGCGTCCGGGACGTACCGGATCGGCGGTGACGTCCAGGTCGACCGGCTCGGCTACGGGGCGATGCAGATCACCGGGCCGGGGGTCTGGGGCGATCCGAAGGACCCCGCGGAGGCGGTCCGGGTGCTGCGCCGGGCGTACGAGCTGGGCGTGACGTTCATCGACACCGCCGACTCGTACGGCCCCTTCGTCAGCGAGATGCTGATCAAGGAGGCGCTGCACCCGTACGCCGACGACCTGGTGATCGCCACCAAGGCCGGGCTCACCCGCTCCGGCCCGGGCGACTGGCGGCCGGTCGGCCGGCCGGAGTACCTGCGCCAGCAGTGCGAGCTGAGCCTGCGCCACCTGGGGCTGGACAGCATTCCGCTCTACCAGCTGCACCGGATCGACGAGAAGGTGCCGCTGGAGGACCAGCTCGGTGAGCTGGCACTGCTGAAGCAGGAGGGCAAGGTCCGGCACATCGGGCTGTCGGAGGTGACCGTGGAGCAGATCGAGGCGGCCCGAAAGATCACCCCGATCGTCTCGGTGCAGAATCTCTACAACCTCGCCGACCGCAGCGCGGAGGGCGTGCTGGAGCACTGCGAGCGCAACGACCTGGCGTTCATCCCGTGGTTCCCGATCGCCACCGGCAATCTGGCCAAGCCGGGCGGTCCGCTGGACGCGATCTCCACCGACCATGGCGCGACGCCCGCGCAGCTCGCGCTCGCCTGGCTGTTGCGCCGCTCGCCGGTCATGCTCCCCATCCCCGGTACGTCCTCGGTGGCGCACCTGGAGGAGAACGTCGCCGCGGCCGAGGTCGAGCTCACCGACGACGAGTACGAGGCCCTGGCGAAGGCCGCCTGACCTGCACGCCGACGGCCGGCCACCCCACGGGGCGGCCGGCCGTTGCGTGCGCGTTACCGGGTTCGTGCCATCTACAGGGCGAAGCAGTTCGGGCGGATCGCCGCGTCGGTGAGCGTCTGACGGACCACGGTGTAGGTGGTGCCGTCGAGGACCAGACCGAGGTGGCCGACGACCCGCAGCGGGCACCACGACTGGATCAACACGTTGGTCGCGCCGTCGGCGAGGGCGGCGTTGCCGACCGGCCGGACCAGCTCGTCCTGCCAGGTGCGGACGGTGGTCCAGCGCACCGCCCCGGGGGTGTCATCGCCGCCGTTGAGGCCGGTGAGGAAGTCCGAGCCGATGGACATCTGCTGGCAGGCGATGATGCCGGCGCAGCTACCCAGCCCGACGAACTGGATGATGTTGGCGACATAGGTGCCCTGCTGGGGGCTGCCGAGGCTGATGTAGTGGTCGACCTTGCCGGTGCCGCCGAGGAACTTGACGTACCAGCGGGAGACCAGGCCACCCTCGGAGTGGGTCACCAGGTCCACCTTGGCGGCCCCGGTGGTGGCGCGTACCTGGTCCACGTAGGACGCGAGGGCGCGGGCGGATTCGCGGATGTCGCCGAAGCCGAGCCCCGGGAGCTGGTAGATCGAGACGCGGAAGCCGTCGGCGCGCAGCCGGGCGGCGAGCGGTTCGTAGGCGATGGAGATGCCGATCAGGCCGCCGACGACGATGACCGGGTTGGCGTCGGCGGCGACCGCCACGCCTTCGGCGTCGATGCCGGTGCTTGCGGCGGTGCTGTCGGTTGCGGCGGTGCTGTGGGTCGCGGCGGTGCTGTGGGTCGCGGCGGTGCTCTCGGTCGCGGCGGTGCTGTCGGTTGCCGGAGCCGCTGCGGCGGCGCTGGCGGGGACGAGCAGGGCGGCGGTTGCGGTGAGGGCGGCAAGGATCGTTCGGAGCAGCATGGGCTGCACCTCCGAGGGAGGCACCCGGAGAGCCGGGGGGACGGGTGGGGGATCCGATCGATCGTGGGACGATGATGCGTGATCGATTTCACGTCCGTCAATGAAAAGTTACGCGCGGGTAACCCAATGTGCCGCCAGATGCACATACCGGCCTATCGGATGTCCATCCACTGTGGAGAACATCGGGGGTGACTCCACGATGGGCGGTCGGATGGCATGCTGTGGGACGTGTCCGGACCACCTTCCGAGAAGCCGCTACGGGTGATGCCATGGTGGCTGGCGCTGCTCGGGCTGCTGGTCGCGGTGCTGATCGGCTGGCTGGTGCTGGACTGGCTGCTCGCCGAGGCCGACCGGGCCGCCCAGGCCGACACCCGGGCCACGCTTCGCGTCGACGCCATCCGCACCGGGCTCACCGTGGTAGCCGGCACCGGCGGTGGCCTTGCGCTGCTGTTCGCCGCGCGTCGTCAGTGGATAAACGAGCGCGGGCAGCGTCACCAGGAGGCCGTAGCCGCCCGCGACCAGGCCCACCGGGACCGGGTACAGGCTCACGCGGAGGCGGTCGCCGGGGCCGCCCAGCGACACCAGGACCGGCAGGCTGCGTCCGCCGAACACGACGCGGCCGAGCGCCGGCTGACCGAGCTGTACGTCCGGGCCATCGAACTGGTCGGCAGCGACAACCCGGCGGTCCGCCTCGGCGGCCTGCACGCCCTGGAACGGCTCGGCCAGGACAACCCCGCGCAGCGCTCCACGATCGTGGCGGTGCTCTGCGCGTACCTTCGGATGCCGGCGCCCGACGACCACCGCGAGACGGAGGTACGCCGCACCGCGCAGCGGATGCTCACGCGGCACCTGCGCGCCGACCACGACACCTGGTGGCCCGGGGTCGGCCTCGACCTGACCGGCGCCCGGCTCGACGCCTTCGACGCCAGCGGCTGCACCCTCGTGGACCTCGACCTCACCGGCGCGGTCTGCACCGGTGCCACCAGCTTCGCCAGGGCGGTCGTGCGCGGACGGCTGCGGCTCGCGGCCGAGTTCGAGGACGTTCTGTTCGACGACCTGACCGGCGACGCGGACCTCGTGCTGGACGGCGCCCAGTTCACCGGCCGGGTGAGTTTCGACCGGGCCGACCTGGGCGGCGAGCTGTCCTGCCGCGGGGCGAGCTTCGCTGAGCTGTCCTTTCGCGGTGCCACGCTACGGCAGCCGAGCAGCTTCGACCGGGCCCGCTTCGCGGGCAGCGCCACCTTTCGCGAGGCGGTCTTCCTGGCCGGGCTCTCCATCGAGCACGCCACCTTCGACGCATACGCGGGCTTCCGCCGGGCACGGTTCGCGGACATGGCGCTGTTCCGCTGGACCCAGTTCGGCGGGGAGGCCTGGTTCGAGGGGACTCGCTTCGAGGGTGCTGCCAGCTTCGGCCGGGCCGGCTTCCACGGGCCGACCAGCTTCGCCGACGCCACGTTCGCCCGCCAACCCCTGTTCGACCAGGCGGCCGTGACATCGCCCGGGACGCACGTCTGGCCAACGAACGTCGTCGAGGACCGGGGCAGGCTGAGGCTCGCCGACCGCTGACCGCCGAACCGCCCGGCCTGATGGGTGGTCAGGCCTTCTCGGCCACCCGGGTGACGAACGCGCGCCAGGCCGCCGGGGTGAAGGTCAGGGCCGGCCCGGCCGGGTCCTTCGAGTCCCGGACCCCGATCACGCCGGGCAAATTGTCGGCGACCTCGACACAGTTGCCGCCGTTGCCGCTGCTGCGGCTGCTCTTGCGCCACCGCGCACCGATCAGTTCCATGTCTCCGCCACTTCCCTGATGAGGTCGACCGACTGCCAGTGGGACAGCGCCTCGCCTCGGACGTTCTCCCACACTGCCATCATGACCGCGATGTCCTCGGTGTCGCTAACCACTTGTCCCTGAAGCTGGTTGTCGAGATAGCCGGCGAGCCGGTGGTCGGGGCAGGCGGCGATGACGAAGGGGCCGTTCAGACCGGCGTAGGCGCCGACCGAGGACGGCACCACGTGCACCCGCACGTGCGGCTTCGCACACGCGGCGACCAGCGTGGACAGTTGCTCGTGCATGGTGGCCCGGCCGCCGACGGGTCGGCGGAGGACCGCCTCGTCGACCACGGCGGTGAGCCGCGGCGGGTCATCACGGGTGAGAAGGTCCTGGCGGGCGAGCCGGGCGCTCAGGTGTCGCTCGACATCGCCCAGTGGGATCAACCCGGCCCCGGTCAGCACGGCACGGGCGTACGCCTCGGTCTGTAGCAGGCCGGGCAGGACGACCGATTCGAATGACCGCAGTGACAAGGCCTCGCGCTCGATCTCCTGCCACGGGCGGAACCACACCGGCTCCCGGCGTTTCGCCGCGTCCGGCCAGATCTCCGCCACCTCCCGCCCGAGCACACCCGCCGCCGCCACCCGGTGCCGGGCATGCGGGATGCGGCCCTCGCTGAGCCAGCGCCCGACCGTCTTCGGGTCGACCCCCACCCGCTCCGCCAGAGCTTCGCACGTGTACCCGGTTTCGTTGAGCGCCGCCCGCAACGCGTCGTTCACGACCCCTCCGGTGGCATGGTCCCGAATATCGCGCCGACGATACCGCTACTGACTGCACCTGTCCGGCAACCCACCGGAGCCGTGTCCATACAGGACTGTAATCGGGGCCGAGCCGGACGGTCCGCGTCAGCGCCCCAGCCAACGCCGGGGTCAGCGGGCGCCGAGGTCAGCGGGCGTCGGCCGGTTGGCGCAGGCCGTCGAGGGCGAAGCCGAGCACGCGTTCCCGCTGCCCCGGCTCGGTGAACTGAGCCGTGGTGATGCCGGTCAGTAGCCGCAACACGTCGTCGAACGTGGCGTCCGGGCGGGCCGCCCCGGCCTCCTGCGCCCGGCGCAGCATCGGCTCGCCGGCGGCGTAGATGGCGGTCCGGCAACCGCGGAAGACCTCCGAGTCGACCAGTTCCTCGGCCAGCGCCCGCTTGGTGGCGACGTACGCGACGAACCGGTTGATCCAAGCCACGAAGGCGTCCCACGGAGGCAGGTCGGCCAACTCGGCGGCGGAGCGACAGAGCGCCTCCACCTCGTCGACGTACACCGCCTCGAGCAGTTCGCGGCGGGTCGGGAAGTGCCGGTAGAGGGTACCGATGCCCACCTGCGCCCGCCGGGCGATCTCCTCCAGCGAGGCCGCGGTACCGCGCTCGCCGAACACGTCCCGGGCCGCGGCGACCAGTGCCTCGTAGTTGCGCCGGGCATCGGCCCGTTTGGGCCGCCGGGCGAAGACCTCGGGCACGCCGACGCTGGCCATGACGCGCGTCACCCCTCCTCGCTTGCAACCGGAGGCAGCCCTCCGCTAAGTTAGTGGAGGCACCCCTCCGGAACGTACCGGAGCCGTGCCTCCGGAAAGCTTACCCCGGTCCCCCTCGGATCCGACCGAGTGTGGTGACGCCGGATCCGACCGGACGACCAGAGACGTCCGGTCCTCGCCCATCCTCCGCCCGCGAACACGGGAGGCCCCTTCGTGGCACTCACCATCCGACGCGGCTCGCGCCGGCTGACCTTCTCCGTCCTTGCGGCCGGCGCCGGGTTCTTCGCGATGCTCCAGTCGCTGATCACCCCGGTGCTGCCGACCATCCAGCACGACCTGCACACGTCCCAGAACACCGTCACCTGGGTGCTGACCGCCTACCTGCTGTCCGCGTCGATCTTCACGCCGATCCTCGGTCGGGTCGGCGACATGGTGGGCAAGGGGCGGATGCTGGTCGTCTCCCTCACCGCGCTCGCCCTCGGCTGCCTGCTGGCCGCCGCCGCGCCGAGCATCGGCGTGCTCATCGCCGCCCGGGTCGTCCAGGGCGTCGGCGGCGCCGTCTTCCCACTCTCGTTCGGCATCATCCGGGACGAGTTCCCCGTCGCGCGGGTGACCTCGGCCGTCGCCGCCATCTCGGCGATCGTCGCCGCCGGCGGCGGCCTGGGCGTTGTGCTGGCCGGCCCGATCGTCACCGCCCTCGACTACCGGTGGCTGTTCTGGATTCCGATGGTCGTCGTCGGACTCACCGCTGTCGCCGCGTACCTTTTCGTCCCGGAGTCGCCCGTGCGCACCCCCGGTCGGATCGACTGGCGCGCCACCGTCCTGCTCTCCGGCTGGCTGGTCGCGCTGCTCCTGCCGATCAGCAAGGGCGCGGCCTGGGGCTGGACCTCGGGCCGGGTACTCGGCCTGCTGGCGCTCGCGGTGGTCCTGCTGGCCGGCTGGCTGGTCGCCGAGATCCGCTCCACCAACCCGCTGATCGACATGCGGATGATGCGCCTGCCCGGGGTCTGGACGACGAACCTGGTCGCCCTGCTCTACGGCGCGTCGATGTTCTCCGTCTACGCCTTCCTGCCGCAGTTCGTGCAAACCCCGACCGTTGCCGGGTACGGCTTCGGTGCCAGCATCACCCAGGCCGGACTGCTGATGCTGCCGATGCTGGTCGCCATGTTCGTCGCCGGCATCGTCGCCGGTCGGCTGGAGTCCCACTTCAGCGCCAAGGCACAGCTCGCCACCGGCGCGGCCTTCAACCTGCTCGCCTCCGGGATGCTGACCGTCGCGCACGACACCCGCTGGGAGATCGGCGTCGCCGGTGGTCTCGTCGGCCTCGGCATCGGGCTGGCGTTCGCGTCGATGGCCAACCTGATCGTGGGCAACGTACCGCCGCGGCAGACCGGCGTGGCGACGGGCATGAACGCCAACATCCGGACCATCGGCGGCGCGATCGGCGCAGCGGTGGTGAGCGGTGTGATCACCGCCCACCCGCAGGCCGGCGGGCTGCCCCGGGAGGCCGGCTTCACCCTGGGCTTCCTGGTCCTCACGGGGCTGTCCCTCGCCGCGATGGTGGCGGCCCTGGCCGTCCCGTCCGGCCGCCGAGCGGCGGCCCAGCGCCGGGCCCCGGCAGCGCTCGTCGACGAACGGCCGGAGGCCCCC
>JBARAE010000862.1:0-5887 GCA_049791715.1 Micromonospora sp. | reverse complement strand
CGGCTGGCGCTCGGTGCCGCGGCGCTGGTAGCGGTGCTGGCCGGGGCCGTCCGCCGGTGGCAGGCGCCGGTGCTGCTCGGCGCGGCCACCCTCGTCCCGCTCGCCCTGCACGAACTGGCCCGGGGCTGGGACCGGCTGCCGCGGTGGATCTTCCTCGCCGTCGGCGGTCTGGCCCTGATCGCGCTCGCCGCGACCTACGAGCGGCGCCGGCGCGACCTGGTCCGGCTGCGGACCCTGGTCGGCCGGATGAGCTGACGGCAGCGCCAGGCCCACCCCCAGCTCGGGGGCGTACCGTATTACTCAGCGCAACCGTGCCGACCAGACTCGGTACGCGGCCGCGCCGCCAGGCGGGGCCCCAACACCGAGGAACGGGGAGCGCAGATGACCTCTTCAACGCTGGCGGCACCATCGGAACGGCGGGGCAGTGACTACGCACGGTTGTCCCGGCGAGTCGCCGAGGCCGGCCTTCTCGCCCGCCGGCCGGGCGGGTACGCGGTACGGATCGTGCTCACCGTCGGTGCCTTCCTGGCCGGCTGGGCCGCGGTGGTCGCGGTCGGCGACTCCTGGACGCAGCTGCTGCTCGCGGTCGGGATGGCGGTGGCCACCACCCAGGTGGCGTTCCTCGGCCACGACGCCGGGCACCGCCAGATGTTCCGCCGGCGCGGCCCGAGCGACCTGGCCGGGCTGATCGCCGCCAACCTGTCGGTCGGGCTCAGCTACGGCTGGTGGATCGACAAGCACAACCGACACCACGCCAACCCGAACCATGCCGACGAGGACCCGGACGTCGGGGCGGGCGCCCTGGTCTGGACGTACGAGCAGGCGACCGCGACGCGCGGCTTCGGCCGGTGGCTGGCCCGGCGGCAGGCGTGGCTGTTCTTCCCGATGCTGCTGCTGGAAGGGCTGGCGCTGCACGTGGCCAGCGTCCGGGCCCTGGTCGGGCGGGAGCCGAACGACCGGTGGAGCACCCCGGTGCGCCACCGGACGGTGGAGGCGCTGCTGCTCCTCGCGCACGCCGCCGGCTACCTCGGGCTGGTGTTCACGGCCATGTCGCCGGCGAAGGCGCTGCTCTTCGTCGCGGTTCACCAGGGACTGTGGGGCCTCTACATGGGCTGCGCGTTCGCCCCGAACCACAAGGGGATGCCGATGCCCACCGACGCCGACGACCTGGACTTCCTGCGCAAGCAGGTGCTCACGTCTCGCAACGTCCGGGGCGGCCACGTCGTGGACCTGGCGCTGGGCGGGCTCAACTACCAGGTCGAGCACCACCTCTTCCCCAACATGCCGCGGACCAACCTGCGCCGGGCGCAGCCCATCGTGCGGGCGTACTGTGCCGAGCACGGTGTCTCGTACGTGGAGACCGGGCTGGTCGAGTCGTACCGGCAGGCGCTGGCGCACCTGCACGAGGTGGGCCGTCCGCTGCGCGGTAGGTGAGTGTCGCCCCCGCCCTGCTCAGGGCGGGTGGCGGAGAACGGGGCCGGCGGGCCCTGCCGGTAGGGTCGTCGCATGGCAGACGTGCTCACCGCGGAGGCGGTACGAGACGAGCTGGGCGGGCTGGCGGACTGGTCGGGTGACCCGGCCGGGATCAGCCGGACCGTCGAGCTGGGCAGCTTCCCGGACGCCATCGCGGTGGTCGACCGGGTCGCCGCGACGGCCGAGGAACTCGACCACCACCCCGACATCGACATCCGATGGCGGACCCTGACCTTCCGCTGCGTCACCCATTCCGCGGGCGGGGTCACCCACCGCG
Organism: Micromonospora sp.; assembly: GCA_049791715.1. Classification (GTDB taxonomy): domain Bacteria; phylum Actinomycetota; class Actinomycetes; order Mycobacteriales; family Micromonosporaceae; genus Micromonospora. The sequence continues at coordinate 4,137 of JBARAE010000862.1, read as the reverse complement.
ACCTGGAGCTGGCCCGGCGGATCGACGACATCGTCCGGAGCGCCCGATGAGATTCGAGATCAGCAAGGTGCTGGACGCCATCGAGGGTCGGGTGTGCACCGACCCGTCGCTGGCCCGCGCCGTCGTGGACCTGGCCGAGGTGATCCGCTGGCAGGACCTGGACGCCGGGCGGCCGGCCAGCCTGCTCCGGCTGGGCATGGTGATCGACGCTCTGTCCCGGCAGTTGGAGGAGGACAGCGTCCCGGTCTACGCCATCGTGCACCGGGCCCTGCTCTCCGACGCCGACCTGACCTCCAACGAGCGGATGGTGGTCCGCCGGTGGGCCGACGACGGTCTGGTGGAGGTGCTCGACAACCCGGGCGACCGGATGCTGGAGGTGGCCGATCTGCTGGGGCTGCCGGTGCTCAGCCGGGTCCGCTTCGACGGGCTCGGCGGCCGCTACCCGTGGCTCGGGCAGGCCGGCCGGGTGCTCGCCCCGGTGCCCGGGGCCGGCGGTCCCGTCTTCATCGCGCACGTCGGCGGCGGTCAGAGCCCGACCACCGCCGACCGGTCACCGGTCGGCGCGAAGCTGCTCGCCCGCCAGTGGCGCTGTCCGGAACCGGGCTGTGCGCTGTTCGGCAGCGGCGGGGGCGGCGGGGCCTTCGCCGACCTGGCCCGGGTGGACCGCGCCCCGGCCGGGCAGCCGCCGCCCAGCCTGCGCAACGGGGTGCCGACCTGCCCCCGGCACGGCGCCCGGCTCGGTGACGCCGGGCCGCGGCCGCGTACCGAAGTGCTGGCGGTGCGGATCGGCGGGATGGTGCGCCGGCGCTTCGTGCTTACCGAGACCCAGCCCGTGCTGGTCGGGCGGGCCCCGGAGCAGTCCGACGGGATCGTGCTCGGTCAGTGGCTCAACGACAAGGCCCGGCGCTGGGTCAGCCGCAACCACGTCCGGTTCGAGCTGCGGGTGGGCGAGGTGATCGTCACCGACACCAGCACCAACGGCTCGGGCATCCGGCCGCGCGGCTCGATGGCCGAGCCGGACCGGCTCCCGCTCGCCCCGCAGCAGTCCCGGGTGCTCGGCGAGGGGGACATCGTCGAGCTCTACCCGGGGGTGCAGATCGGCCGGGCCGACGAACTGCCCAGCGCCGCGCCGTTCAACCCCGCCTCGGTGATGGCCGAGGCACCCACCATGGCGATGCGCCTCCCGCGGGCCTGACCGCGACGAACGAGGGCGCCGGGACCGTCACGGTTCCGGCGCCCTCTCGCGTACCAGGGAATCAGCCGGCCAGCACGGCGGCGAGCTGCGCCACCGCGTGGTCGATCTCCTCCTCGGTGATGACCAGCGGGGGAGCCAGCCGGATCGTGGAGCCGTGGGTGTCCTTGGCCAGCACGCCCCGCTCCATCAGCCGCTCGCACGCCTGCCGGCCGGTCATCAGCGCCGGGTCGATGTCCAGGCCGGCCCAGAGGCCGCGGCCCCGGACGGCGACCAGGCCCTTGCCGACCAGCGACTGCAGGCCGGCCTGCAGCCGGGCGCCCAGCTCGGCCGACCGCTGCTGGAACTCGCCGGTGGCCAGCAGTCGGACCACCTCGGTGGCGACCGCGCAGGCCAGCGGGTTGCCACCGAAGGTCGAGCCGTGCTGGCCGGGCTTCAGCACGCCCAGCACGTCGGCGTCCGCGGCGACCGCGGAGACCGGCACGATGCCGCCACCCAGCGCCTTGCCCAGCAGGTACATGTCCGGGGTGACACCCTCGTGGTCGCACGCGAACGTGGCACCGGTCCGGCCCAGGCCGGACTGGATCTCGTCGGCGATGAAGAGGACGTTGCGCTCGGTGCAGACCCGCCGTACGCCGGGCAGGTAGCCCTCCGGCGGCACCACGACACCCTGCTCGCCCTGGATCGGCTCGAGCAGCACCGCGACGGTGTTCTCGTCGATCGCGGCGGTCAGGGCCGCCAGGTCGCCGTAGGGGACCACGGTGAAGCCCGGCGTGTACGGCCCGAAGTCGGCGCGGGCGTCCTCGTCGGTGGAGAAGCTGACGATGGTGGTCGTCCGGCCGTGGAAGTTGCCCTCGGCGACCACGATGTTCGCCTGGCCGGGGGTGACGCCCTTGACCTGGTAGCCCCACTTGCGGGCCACCTTGATCCCGGTCTCCACCGCCTCGGCGCCGGTGTTCATCGGCAGGACGAGGTCCTTGCCGCAGAGGTCGGCCAGCTCACGGCAGAAGTCCGCGAACTGGTCGTGGATGAACGCGCGGCTGGTCAGCGTGAGCCGGTCGAGCTGCGCGTGGGCCGCCTCGATCAGCTTCGGGTGCCGGTGACCGAAGTTCAGCGCCGAGTAGCCGGCCAGGCAGTCCAGGTAGCGGCGGCCGTCCACGTCGGTCAGCCAGGAGCCCTCCGCGGAGGAGATCACCACGGGCAGCGGGTGGTAGTTGTGCGCCGTGTGGCGCTCCGCGTCCCGCACCGCGGACGGCGTCCGCAGCATGTCGTCGATGATCACTTGACTGCCTTTCCCTGACGGAGTCGCAACGTGCAGCACTTCGGTCCGCCGCCGGCCTTGCGCAGCTCGGACAGGTCGATCCCGATGGTCTCGTAGCCCCGGTCCCGCAGCTTGGCGGCCAGGTCGGTGGCCTGCGCGGGCAGCACCACGTGCTGTCCGTCGCTGACCGCGTTCAGGCCCAGCACCTCGGCGTCGGCCATGGTGGCGTGGACGGCGTCCGGGAAGAGCCGGCGCAGCACCGCGCGGCTGCCGGGCGAGAACGCCTCCGGCAGGTACGCCACGGTCCGCTCGTCGAGCACGGTGAGCGCGGTGTCCAGGTGGTAGAAGCGCGGGTCCACCAGCTGCATGGTGATCACCGGGTAGCCGAAGACCTCCTGCAGCTGGGCGTGCGAGGCGTGCGCGGTGCGGAAGCCGGTGCCGGCGAGCAGGTAGTCACCGACCAGCAGCACGTCGCCCTCACCCTCGTTGACGTGCTTCGGGTCGTACATCTCGAAGCCGGCGGCCTCGAACCAGGCGCGGTAGGCGGGGGCCTCGTCGGCACGCTGCGGGTCGCGGAACTGCACCGCCATGGCCTTGCCGTCGATCATCGTGCCGCCGTTCGCGGCGAAGACCATGTCCGGCAGGCCGGCGACCGGGTCGATCAGCTCGACCTCGTGGCCCAGGTCGACGTACGTCTGGCGGAGCTGCTCCCACTGCCGGATCGCCAGGTCGGCGTCGACCGGCGCGGTCGGGTCCATCCACGGGTTGATCGCGTAGTCGACGGCGAAGTACGTCGGCCGGCACATGAGAAAGCGCTGGCGGATGGCGTCCATCGTCATTGTCCTGCTCCCAGGGTTCGGGCGCGCCCGGCCACCGTCGGTCCACGGGCTGGCGCCGTGGTCCAACGGTATGCGGCGGGGGCCGACGACATCCACCGTGAGAAGTTGCGTGCAGCGACGTATCGTTGCGTCTGGCCGCCTCCGTGCGGCGGATCGTTGCGTCGTGACGGGGATCGACGCCCAGCATGGGCGCCGGGCGTGCCGAACCGAGCCGGAACACACTTCGGGGGCGGCGAACCGCCGCCCCCGAAAGAGGATGTGCCCGGCTGGTGAACCGCCAGAGCTGATCGGACGTGCCCGCGCTGCGCCGGCGGCCGGACAGTGCCCGTCAGAGCACCCGGTCAAACTGTGAATCAAGCCACTCCCGGAACCGGCCCACCCAGTCGCCGTCGGTGGTCGGCCAGGGGAACTGGCCGGTCAGCGCGACGATCCCGAGCACCACGGCGGCGAGCCCGACCAGGATCCCGAGCACCGCGTCGGCCTTGCCGGCCACGTGCCGGCGGCGGGTGGCGATCAGGCCGAGCACGGCGAGGACTGCGCCCACCGCGCCTAGGCCGACGCCGTACCCGGCGAGGGTGCCGCTCAGCACGAACAGCGCCCCCACCACGGAGACGATGAGGCCGAGGGTGGCGAGCAGGCTGGCCCGCGGCTTCGGACCGACCGCGACCGGCACCGCCGGCTCGGTGCGTCCGTCCGGGTCCACGTGCTCCCGGTCGACCGGCCGCTCCACCGTGCGGTTCCGATCCAGGTCCACGGTGCGTTCCAGGGGCGAGTCCGGCTCGACGGTCGCGCCGGCACCGGCGGCGGCCCGGCGCTCCGCGTCCGCGGCGCGCTCGCCGTCGGTC
>JBARAE010000861.1:0-1650 GCA_049791715.1 Micromonospora sp. | reverse complement strand
CGCATGTACCGCTCGACCGGGTGGTCGGCGACGTAGCCGGCGCCGCCGAGCACCTGCACCGCGTCGGTGGTCACCCGCATCGCCATGTCGGTGGCGAAGAGCTTCGCCTTCGCCGCCTCGATGGAGTACGGCCGGCCGGCGTCCCGCAGCCGGGCGGCCGCGAGGGTCAGCGCCCGGGCGGCGGAGATCTGGGTGGCCGCGTCGGCGAGGCTGAACCCGAGCCCCTGGAAGTCGATGATCGCGCGGCCGAACTGCTGCCGCTCCTTGGCGTACCCGACCGCGTAGTCGAGGGCGGCCTGGGCCAGCCCGACCGCGCAGGCGGCGATGCCGAGGCGGCCGGAGTCCAGGGCGGACATGGCGATGGTGAAGCCCGTCCCCTCGCCGCCGATCAGCCGGTCGGCCGGCACCCGGGCGTCGTCGAAGGCGATCTGCGCGACCGGCGAGGAGTGCAGCCCCATGGTCCGCTCGGCGGCCTGCGGGTGGATGCCGGGCGTGGCCCGGTCCGCCAGCAGACAGGAGATGCCCTTCGGGCCGGGGCCGCCGGTGCGGCAGAAGATGTTGTAGAAGTCCGCGATCCGGGCGTGGGTGATCCACGCCTTGGTGCCGGAGACGACGTACGCATCGCCGTCGCGGACCGCCTTCGTGGTCAGCGCCGCCGCGTCGGAGCCGCCCTGCGGCTCGGAGAGGCAGTACGCGCCGAGCAGTTCCCCGCCGATCATGTCGGGCAGCAGCTTGCGCTGCTCGTCGGTGCCGAACTGGGCCACCGGGTAGCAGGAGAGGGTGTGCACGCTGACCGCCTCGGCGACGGCCAGCCACCGGCCGGCGAGGATCTCCAGCACCTGCAGGTAGACCTCGTACGGCTGGGCGGCGCCGCCGTACTCCTCGGGGTAGGGCAGGCCGAGCAGGCCGGCCCGGCCCACGGTGCGCAGCACCTCACGGGGGAACTCGGCGCGCTCCTCGAAGTCGGCCGCCTTCGGGGCGAGTTCCCGGTCGGCGAGTTCGGTGGCGAGGTCCAGCAGGTCGTGGGCCTCGTCGGTGGGGAGGATCCGGTCGACGTTCATAGCGCGATGAGCTCCGTGGGGGTGGTGTTGAGCCGTTGCACGCCGTCCGTTGTGCAGACGACGATGTCCTCGATCCGGGCGCCGTGCCGCCCGGACAGGTAGATGCCGGGTTCGATGGAGAACGCCATGCCGCCCTCCAGCGGCCGGGGATTGCCGGCGACGACGTACGGCTCCTCGTGGCCGTCGAGGCCGATGCCGTGGCCGGTGCGGTGGAGGAAGGCGTCGCCGTACCCGGCGGCGGCGATGATGTCGCGGGCCACCGCGTCCACCGCCTCGGCGGTCACCCCGGGGCGGACCGCCGCCACCGCGGCCCGCTGCGCCTCGTGCAGCACGGCGTAGTAGTCGGTGAACTCGGCCGGGGCCGCGCCGCCGGAGACGTAGGTGCGGGTGCAGTCGGAGCGGTACCCGGACGGCATGGTGCCGCCGATGTCCACCACCACCGGCTCCCCCGCACCGATCGGCCGGTCGGACGTGCCGTGGTGCGGGCTGGCGCCGTTCGGACCGGCCGCGACGATGACGAAGTCGACCGTCACGTGGCCGGCCGCGCGGATCGCGGCGGCGATGTCGGTGGCCACCTGCGCCTCGGTGC
>JBARAE010000860.1:0-1823 GCA_049791715.1 Micromonospora sp. | reverse complement strand
GACAACAACTGCACCCGGAGCCGTGCGGCGCGACAACCGGACGCCGGTGCGCGGGCCGCGCCAGGCTGCCGTGAGGCCGCCCACCGCGTCATGGGGGGCCGCGAGGCACCCTGCGGAACTGGTCGATGCGGGTGTCGATCCGGATCGACGACCAGGCGCGTCTTCGCCAAGCTGGGCGTGCGGGACCGGGTGCAGGCGGCCGTGCTGACGTGGCAGAGCGGGGTGGCGCGGTTGACGCTGGCCCTCAGCCGATCAACGGGCGGAAGGTGCCGAGCAGGACGCTCGTCGTCAGTGCCGCCCCGGCCAGCATCGCCGCCGCGGCGATCAGTAGCGCGTCCGCGGCGGTGAAGCGCTGCCGGCGGGCGACGGTCCGCGGGGTGCCGGCGTCGAAGCCGCGGGCGTCCATCGCCACCGCCAGGCGGGTGCCCCGGCGGATGGCCCCGACCAGCAGCGCGAACGCGGTCGAGACGAAGAGCCGCAGCTTGGCCAGGGGGTTCCGGCCGGCGTCCACGCCTCGGGCGCGGCGGGCCATGCTGATCGTCTCCCACTCCTGCTCGAGGAGCGGCACCAGCCGGAACGCGGCCAGCGCGCCGATCGCGAACCGGGCCGGCGTGCGCGCGTTCTGGATCAGCGCATCGGCCAGGTCGGTGGCATCGGTGGTGGCGAAGACGATCACGCCGGGCAGCGCCACCGCGAGCATCCGCAGCACGAGGCCGAGTGCGGTCACCAGCACGCCGGACGTCACCAGCACCGGACCCGCCTCGACCAGCACCCGGCCGGACCGGTCGGCGGCGAAGAGCACCAGGGTGACCAGGATGCCGCCGGCGCCGGCCAGCAACGGCCAGGCCCGCCGGGCCAGCATCCGGTACCGGATGCCGAACAGCGGCAGCACCGCCAGCTCGATCGCGATCGCGATCGCCGGGGCCACCGGGTCCAGGGTGGAGATCAGCACGAAGGAGAAGACCAGCGCGGCGGCCACCTTCGCCACCGGGTTGCGCCGTGCCAGCGGCGCGCCGGGCGCGGCCATGGGCTCGACGCTGATCATCGGCGCTCCAGGGTGACGGTCCGGTCGGGGCCGGTGCCGGGTGCGGCGACGGCCGTGGTCATGGCCGCTCCAGGGTGACGGTCCGGTCGGGGTGGGTGCCGGGTGCGGCGACGGCCGTGGTCATGGCCGCGCCAGGGTGACGGTTCGGTCGGCGAGCGCGGCGACGAAGTCCGCGTCGTGGGTGACCGCGACGACACCGTGGCCGGCGTCGCGCAGTTCGGCGAAGAGGTCGACCAGCTCCAGCCAGGTCCGGCGGTCCTGGCCGAAGGTGGGCTCGTCGCAGATCAGCAGGCGCGGCGCGGTGGCCAGGGCGGTCGCCACGCTCAGCCGTCGCGCCTCGCCACCCGAGAGCGTGTACGGGTTGGCACCGGCCAGTCGAGCCAGCCGCAGCCGTTCCAGCAGCCCGTCCACGGTGGCCTTCACCGTCGCCTCGCTCTGGCCCGTCCGACGTGGACCGAGCGCCAGCTCGTCGAAGACGGTCCCGGTGACGAACTGGTGCTCCGGGTCCTGGAAGACCGAACCGATCCGCCGGGCCAGGTCGGGTGCCCGCCACCGGTGCGGAGGAGTGCGGGCGTCCCCGCCGGCCAGCTCGGTGGTGGCCGTGGCCGTACCGGTGCCGGGACGGAGCAGGCCGCCGAGGAGCAGCGCCAGGGTGGACTTGCCGGCGCCGTTCGGGCCGAGCACGGCGAGCGCCTCGCCGGCGCGTACCGGAAGATCGGTCGGGCCCAGCCGCGGCGGGAGGCCGAGCCGGTCGGCGGTGACCAGCAGGTCCCCGGGC
>JBARAE010000859.1:0-3016 GCA_049791715.1 Micromonospora sp. | reverse complement strand
GCCCGGGGCAGGGCCGCCCGGTGCAGCGCAGCCAGGCCGCCGCCCACGTCCACCGCGGCGTGGCCGCTCCCCTCCACCAGGCCGTCCACCACCCGCTCGTCGCCGGTACGCGCGACCCGGGCCAGCGCGACCGTCGGACGTACGACGAGAGCGTCCTGGACGTCGTCGAGCCGGAACGCGCGGGCGAAGACCGGCCGCAGCGGGCCCAGAAACCGAGCCGGGTCGGCGGCCGGATCCCGGCGCCAGCCCGCCCAGGCCACCCCTGCCCCGACCGCCAGCAGGATCAGCGGCAGCAGCACGGACGCTTCGAGGTGCACCAGGGAGAAGCCGAAGTCGGTCAGATCGCGCTCGGTAGCCGGCGCGAAGATCCGGCTGATGAACGGTCCCCAGAAAGCGGCCAGGCCGAGCAGCCCGGCCGGGACCGCGAGCAGCAGCACCGGCCAGCGCATCAGCGCCGGGGGGTCGTGCGGGTGGACCAGCGTGATGCGGGTGTCGCCGAAGAAGGTGCGCAGCAGCAGCCGGGTGGCGTACCAGGCGGTGACGGCGACGCCGACCAGCGCGGCCAGCCAGACCAGCCAGCCGACCCACTGTGGAGCCGGGCCGGCGCCGTCGAGCGCGGCAGCCTGCCCGGCGGCGATGACGCCGTCCTTGCTCCAGAAGCCGGAGAGCGGCGGCACCCCGGCGAGGGCGCCGAGACCGACCACCATGCACCAGAAGGTGACCGGCATGGCGGTACGCAGGCCGCCCATCCGGGACATCAGGGTGGTGCCGACGGCGTGGATGACCGCGCCGGCGGCGAGGAAGAGCAGCGCCTTGAACGCGGCGTGGGTGAGCAGGTGGAACAGGGCGGCGGTGGGCGAACCGATCGCCAGCGCCCCGGTCATGTAGCCGATCTGGGAGACGGTCGACCAGGCCAGCACGCGCTTGATGTCGTCCTGTGCGGTGGCGGCGAACGCGCCGAGCAGCAGGGTGATCGCGGCCATCACGCCGAGCACCGCGAGCGCGACCGGGGCGCGTTCGAACAGCGGGTAGAGCCGGGCGACGACGTACACGCCGGCGGCGACCATCGTCGCGGCGTGGATCAGCGCCGAGATGGGTGTCGGGCCGGCCATCGCGTCCGGCAGCCAGGTGTGCAGCGGGAACTGGGCGCTCTTGCCGGCGACCCCGGCGAGCAGCAGCAGACACGCGGCGGTGAGGGTCGCACCGGAATAGTGGTGGGCGAGCACGTCGGTGACCCGGAAGCTGCCCGCCGAGACGCCGAGCAGCGCGATGCCGAGCAGGAACCCCACGTCACCCACGCGGGTGACCAGGAACGCCTTCACCGCGGCGGCCGGCGCCTCGGGCAGCCGCCGGTCGTGGGCGATGAGCAGGTAGGAGCAGATGCCCATCACCTCCCAGCCGACCAGAAGCATGATCAGGTCGCCGGAGACCACCACCACCAGCATCGCGGCGGTGAAGAGGCTGATCTGCGCCGCGTACGGCGGGTACCGGTGGTCGACGTCGACGTCGTCGTGCGGGCCGCGCTTCAGGTAGGCGATCGAGTAGACCTGCACGGCGAGGGCCACCGCGGCCACCGCCGTGGCCACCAGGACGACCACCCCGTCCAGCCGGTAGCCCAGGGTCACCCGCAACCCGCCGAGGTCGACCCAGGTGGACGACGCCTCAACGAGGTGGTCGGTCCGGGTCAGCAGCGCGATGGCGATCAGCAGCGCCCCGGCCGCGCCGGCGACGCCGAGGACGATCGCCGCCCACCGGGCCCGTTCCTCGCCGATCCGGTGGTCCCGGGGTGATGCCGGCAGCAGCAGGCCGACCAGGCCGGCGGCCAGCGGTACGGCCGGCAGCAGCGGCGCGAGCCAGGTGGTCACCCCGACCACGACGGTGTCGTCCCTCACCCACGCACCTCTTCACTCGCCCCGGTCACGACCTCCACCGGGCGCTCGGTCAGCGGCACCTCGTCCACCGCCACACTGGCCCGCAGCCGGTAGAGCTGGAGCACGATCGCCAGCCCGACGCCGATCTCGGCGGCGGCGAGCACGATCACGAAGAGCGCGAACACCTGCCCGGCGTGCGGCACCTGGGCGCGAACCGTGGTGTCGGCGGTGACCAGGATCAGGTTGACCGCGTTCAACATCAGCTCGACCGCCATCAGCACCAGGACGGCGTTTCGGCGACGCAGCACGCCGTACACGCCGAGACCGAAGAGCAGTGCGGCGGTGACGTACGGGATGACCGGCCTCACGCCCGCCCACCCTCGTCGCGAGATCCGCCGCCGACCGAAACGGGGGTCGCCCGGCGCGCGGGTGTCGGGACGGCTCCGGGGCGGCGGCCGATGTCCGGGCGGGAGATCACGATCGCGCCGACCAGGGCGGCCAGCAGCAGCACCGAGAGCACCTCGAAGGGCAGCACCCAGGAGCGGAACACCTGCTCGCCGAGGCGTTCCGCGGTGCCCGCCGCCGGCAGGTCCACCCGCGACCAGCGGAACGCGTCGACCAGCAGCGCGGCCAGGCCCAACCCGCTGCCGGCGCCGATCAACGCGGCCGGCCAGCCGGGCCGGTCCAGGTCGTCCGAGGCGCCGATCGGGGCCCGTGTCAGCATCACCGCGAACAGCAGCAGCACCACCACCGCGCCGACGTAGATCAGCACCTGCACCCAGGCCACCAGTTCGGCGGTGAGCACCAGATAGTCGCCGGCCAGCGCGCCCAGGCAGACCACCAGGTAGAGGCCCGCCCGGACCAGATGTTTCGTGGTCACCACCAGCACACCCGCGCCGACCGCCACCGCGCCGAGGGCGAGCAGCAGCACGTCCGCACCCGTCATGGGGTCGTACCTCCGTCGGCGGCAGGGCCGCGCTCGGGGCGTACCGCGGTGGGGCGGGCGGGCGCGGCGGCCTTGCGGGCCGCCGTCGTCTCCTCCTTGGACGGCTCGCCGTTCGGGTCGTGCGCCGGCGGCGGCGGGACGGTGGCCATCCACTCGACGAGGTGGTCCTTGTCGTGCAGCAGGTCCTTGATGTCGTACT
>JBARAE010000858.1:0-3347 GCA_049791715.1 Micromonospora sp. | reverse complement strand
CCCCGGGGCCACCACTTGGCTTGCTCCCTTGGCTCGGCTGCAGCGGAGGCAACACCTGCTGTCCGAATATCGGACGCCGGGTGTTGCCGTGGCTGCAGCAGAGCAAAGGACGGGCAACGAGGGGTTGAGGTGAAGCGCGACTCGCGCGGCCGGGGCCGGCAGGGCGGCCGCACCCGGTCAGCGGGTGGCGCGGGTCAGCAGGTCGACGACGGCGGCGGTGACCTCGGGGCGGTTCGGGTCGGTGGGGCAGTCGACGTAGCGGGTCATCCGGCCGGCGACGGTGAGCTGGTAGGTGAACGCGTCGGCGCAGTTCGTCGAGCCCGGGGTGGCGGCGGCCTCGGTGGCCAGGCGGGGGTCCGCGGCGAGCTGCCGCAGCCGGTCGAGATCCGCCGCGCTGAGCTGACCGGTGCGGGAGGACCCGGAACGGTCCACCACCGTCCACCGCCCGTCGGGCTCGACGGTGATCCGGTCCTGGACTCCGGCGATGCCGCCGGTCTTCTCCAGCATCACCCGGACAGTCTGCGCCGGCGAGGTCGTACCGGTGCCGGGCGGGGTGCCGGTCGTCGCCGGCGCGGTGGGTGTCCCACCCGCGGTGGTGGGGGTGCCGGGGGCGGACGTGGCGGCCGGGGACCTCGGGACGGTGGCCGGATCGGTGGTCGAGCAGGCGGCCAGCGTGATGAGAAGGGCGGCGAGGGTGACCGCCGCGGCGGGGGTAGATCTCATGCCGATCGGACGCGTGCGGGCCCCGCCCGGTTCCCATGGCCTGGACCGCCTCGTCCGAACGGCCAGTGTCCCCGGCGGGAAAGTGAGCGCCCCTTCCCCTTTCCTCGCTGCATCGCTATATCTACATACGTGACTACCCCCGTCACAACCTACCCCAGGAGGGCCCGTGAAAAGACCCCTGGCCGCCGTCAGCGCAGCTCTGCTCATCAGCGGCGTGCTGACCTGCGTCACCACCACGGCGTACGCGGCAACCCCCAGCGCTCCCGCCCCCGAATCCTCCGCCGCAGCTCGCGCGGACACCCTGCTCCGCTCCAACCCCGGCGCCGTCCAGGGCGCCTCCGGTGAGGCGTACCAGGCCGTCCGCACGAAGGTGGATCCGAGCGGCGCCGCGCACACCCGGTACACCCGGACCTACCACGGCCTGCGCGTCTACGGCGGTGACTTCGTCATCCACACCGCCCCCGACGGCAGCTACGCCGGCACGTCGGTGGGTCTGGCCGCGCCGCTGACCCTCGACACGAGCGCGAAGGTCAGCTCGGCCATCGCCAAGGACACCGCCCGGAGGACCTTCGCCGGGACGCTCACCGGCGTGGGCTCGCCCGAGCTCTTCGTCGACGCCACCTCCGGCCGCGGCCGACTCGCCTGGGAGACCGTCGCCTCCGGCTGGAAGGCCGACCAGCAGACCCCGTCGAAACTGCACGTCATCAGCGACGCCACCACCGGCCGGGTGATCGGCTCGTACGACGAGATCGAGACCGTCACGGGCACCGGCAACAGCATCTACTCCGGCACGGTGAGCCTCGACACCACGCTCTCCGGCAGCACGTACCAGATGGTCGACCCGTCGCACGGCAACGGCCGTACCTGCGACATGAACAACACCACCGGGTCGACCTGCACGACCTTCACCGACGCCGACAACACCTGGGGTACCGGGTCCAACTCCAACCGGCAGTCGGCCGCGGTCGACGCCCACTTCGGCGCGGCCAAGACGTTCGACTACTTCAAGAACGTGCACGGCCGCAACGGCATCTTCGGCAACGGCACCGGCGTGCCCAGCCGGGTGCACTACGGCAGCAACTACGTCAACGCCTTCTGGGACGGCTCCCAGATGACCTACGGCGACGGCTCCAGCAACGCCAAGCCGCTGGTGTCCCTTGACGTGGCCGGCCACGAGATGAGCCACGGCGTCACCGAGAACGTGGTCTCCGGCGGTCTGAACTACTCCGGCGAGTCGGGCGGGCTCAACGAGGGCACCAGCGACATCTTCGGCACGATGGTGGAGTTCTACGCCAACGCTCCGAACGATCCGGGTGACTACCAGATCGGCGAGAAGATCAACATCAACGGCAACGGCACGCCGCTGCGCTACATGTACAACCCGTCGCTGGACGGCTCGTCCGACAGCTGCTGGACCACGAACACCAAGAACAAGGACGTGCACTACTCGTCCGGCCCGGCCAACCACTTCTTCTTCAACCTGGCCGAGGGCACCGGCTCCACCGCGTACGGCACCTCGCCGGTCTGCGGCTCGGCGCCGGCGGTAACCGGGATCGGCCGCGCCAAGGCGGAGAAGATCTGGTACCGGGCGCTCGACGTCTACTTCACCTCGACCACGTCGTACGTCAACAACACCACCCCGTCGAACACCGCCCGGGCGTACACCCTGCGGGCGGCGACCGACCTGTACGGCAACTGCTCCACCGAGTACAAGGCGGTCCAGGGGGCGTGGACGGCGGTGGCAGTCTCCGGCAGCGACGCGCCCTGCTCGTCGACCGGTAACGACTTCTCCGTCTCGCTCTCGCCGACCTCCGGCTCGGTGACCGCTGGCGGCTCGGTCTCCACCACCGTCTCCACCGCCACCACGGCGGGCACCGCGCAGACCGTCACGTTCTCCGCGTCCGGCCTGCCGAGCGGCGCGACCGCGTCGTTCAGCCCGTCCTCGGTGACCTCGGGCGGCTCGTCCACCCTCACCATCAGCACCACGTCGAGCACCGCGGCCGGCACCTACTCGGTCACGGTCACCGGCACCGGCACGGCGGTGAATCACACCGCGACGTACACGCTGACCGTGAACGGCACCGGCGGCGGCTGCACCAGCCCGGGCCAGAAGCTGGGCAACCCCGGCTTCGAGTCCGGCAACACCGTCTGGTCGTCCACCTCGGGCGTCATCGGCCAGTACGGCTCCAGCGGTGAGCCCACCCACAGCGGCACCTGGAACGCCTGGCTGGACGGTTACGGCAGCAGCCACACCGACACGCTCTCCCAGTCGGTGAGCCTGCCGAGCGGCTGCACGTCGTACACCTTCAGCTTCTGGCTGCACATCGACACCTCGGAGGGCACCACGAGCACCGCGTACGACACGCTGCGGGTGCAGGTGCTCAACTCCTCGGGGACGGTGCTGGCGACCCTCGCCACGTACTCGAACCTGAACAAGGCGTCCGGGTACACCCAGCGGTCGTTCTCGCTGGCGTCGTACGCCGGCCAGACCGTCACGCTGAAGTTCACCGGCGTGGAGGACTACTCGCTGCAGACCTCCTTCGTCATCGACGACACCGCGGTCAACGTCTCCTGACGTAGCCGTACCGTCGGCGGGCCCGGCGGCCACCCCACGCGGGTGGTCG
>JBARAE010000857.1:0-4847 GCA_049791715.1 Micromonospora sp. | reverse complement strand
GGGCGCCCTGGTCGACCCGCTGCGCGCGGCGGGGCGCCCGGTGCTGCACGTGCTGGCCGCGGACTTTCTCCGGCCCGCCTCGGTACGAATGGAGCACGGCCGGACCAACCCCGACGCCTACTACGAGGGCTGGGTCGACGAGGCCGGACTGCGCCGGGAGGTCCTCGACCCGGCCGGCCCGGACGGGTCGGGCCGGCTGCTTCCCTCGCTCTGGGACGCGGCGACCGACCGGGCGAGCCGCGCGAACTACGTCGACCTGCCGCCCGGCGGGGTCGTGCTGGTCAGCGGGGCGCTGCTGCTGGGCGGCGGGCTGCCCTTCGACGTCACCGTCCATTTGCAGCTCTCCCCGGCGGCGCTGGTCCGGCGTACCGACCCGGGGCTGCGGTGGACGCTGCCCGCGTTCGCCCGCTATGCCGACGAGGTCGCGCCGGCCTCCTTCGCCGACGTGGTGGTCCGCGTCGACGACCCCCGCCGCCCCGCCCTCGTCGAGCCCGGCGAGCCGGAATGACACCGCCGGAATTTCCGGCAAAATGGTCTCGAATCGGCGCGAACGGTCGCTCCGGCACGGCCGGGCACGGACCTCCCCCTCGAACTGCGCACGACAGCGGTGGAGGGTCGAAAAAATCGCCGGTTTGATCCTTCCGAGGGCCGGGTATTCGCCCGGCTCACAGAGCACGGGTGATTTCACCCGTGCCACCGACGGACAGGTCCGGGGCGGCTGACCGCCCCGGACCGATGTGAGGCCCCACGAAAGGCAGGCAGCGATGCTCGTCCACGACACGGTAGCCACGGGCCGCTCCCAGGCGGAGATCGACCAGATCCGGCAGTCCCTGCAGTCGCGCTACGACGAGCTGACCGCGGAGTACGAGCAGGCGGTGCTGCAGAGCCAGGTGCTGCGGCTGGTCGAGGTGGGCGACACCGCCGGCGACGACCAGGCCGACAGCGGCACCAAGACGGCCGAACGCGACACGGCGCAGTCCCTGCTGCGGACCATCCTGGACCGCCGCGCCCAGTTCGAGCACGCGCTCACCCGGCTGGAGGAGGGCACGTACGGCTTCTGCGAGGGTTGCTCCGCGCCGATCCCGGTCGAGCGGCTGGAGATCTTCCCGTCCGCCACCTCCTGCGTGACGTGCAAGCAGAACCGCGAGCGGCGGGCAGCCTGACCGGCCCCGAGTTGCCGGTCGGTCCCGCGCGCGGTGGACTCCACCCATGGGTGAGATCAAGGTGGGCACCGCCTCGTGGACCGACCGGACCCTGTTGGACTCCGGCTGGTACCCGCAGACGGCGGACACCCCGGAGAAACGGCTGGCGTACTACGCCCGCCAGTTCCCACTGGTCGAGGTGGACGCCACCTACTACTCGCCGCCCGCCGAGCGGACGGCCGAGTTGTGGGTGGCTCGCACCCCACCCGGCTTCACCTTCAACATCAAGGCGTTCAGCCTGCTGACCGGGCACCCGACCCGGGTCGGAGCGCTCTACAAGGACCTGCGCCCCCAGACCGACAAGAAGAACGTCTACCCCGACGACCTGCCGCCGCAGGCGTACGAGGAGGTCTGGACCCGGTTCCTGTCGGCGCTCGACCCGCTCGTCGAGGCCGACCGGCTCGGCGCGGTGCTGTTCCAGTTCCCGCCCTGGTTCACCATCAAGCGGGACAACAAGCAGTACCTGCTGGAGGTCGCCAAGCGCTGCGCTCCGCTGCGTCCGGTCTTCGAGTTCCGGCACGCCTCCTGGTTCGACGGCGACAACCGGGACGAGACCCTGGGCTTCCTGCGTCAGCACCGGCTGGCGTACGTCTGCGTGGACATGCCGCAGGGGCACCGGTCCTCCGTACCGCCGGTGCTGGAAGCCACCGCGGACCTCGCGGTGGTCCGCTTCCACGGCCACAGCGACAAGTGGACCAGCAAGGACATCCACGAGAAGTTCGGCTACAACTACTCGGACCGTGAGCTGCGCGACTGGGCGCCGAAGCTGCGTGAACTCGCCGGCGAGGCCGAGCAGACCCACGTGCTGATGAACAACTGTTACCGCGACTACGCGCAGACCAACGCCACCACCCTCGCCGGCCTTCTCGACGCGGACTGACCTCCGATTCACCCGGTCCGGGTGAGGCCGGCTCACCTCACCGCCGCGCAGCATGGAGGGTGTCTGTGCGGTCCGTCGACCGACGCGACCGCGAGAGGCCGACTGGGAGGTGGGCCATGGTGCGGGTCGTAACGGATCGACGCCGCGGCGGGGTACTGCACGTCGTCGGGAAGTCCGACAGTCCCCGGCGTGGCGAGCGGCCCGGGGGGTTCAGCCCGACCCGGCACTGGCGGGGGCCCAGCGGGCCGCCGCGACGCACCGACGACCGACGATGGGAAACCGACGCACGGGGGTGGGCAGATGGCTGAGCAGCTGATTTCCGCGTTCGAGTCCTCACTGGACAAGACCAACCTGATCCTGAAGGACATCGAGCAGGCGTACGGCTGGCCGAAGGAGCAGCGCAACCAGTCCTACGCGGCGCTGCGGACGGTGCTGCACCTGCTGCGGGACCGGATGCCGGTGCAGGAGAGCGCGGAGTTCGCCGCGCAGTTGCCCGTGCTGCTGCGAGGCATCTACTTCGAGGGCTGGCAGCCGGAGAGCGTACCGATCAAGCTGAACCGGGACGACTTCCTCTACGAGGTCCGCCAGGGCTTCCCGTACGACGTGGAAGGCGGCACCCAGCGGGTGGTGCAGGTGGTGCTGGACGCGCTGCGCAAGCACGTCACCCAGGGTGAGTGGGAGGAAGTCAAGGCGACGATGCCGCAGGACCTGGTGCAGATGATGCCCTGACCGGCGCGTCCCCGGCCCGCTCCACCGCCGTGGGGCGGGTCGACGGCGTGCGGCTCACCCGGTGGCCGGCCCGCCGGGCCAGATCGGCGAACGCCATGGCGTCGATGATCGCGGCGCCGCCGGGGTCGTTGTTGAAGTAGACGTACGCCGGCTCGGCGTCGTCGAACGTCTCGCCGAGGCGCCGTAACCAGGTGGCCAGCGCGGTCCGGCCGTAGCGCGGCCACGGGCGGGCCCGGCCCTCGTGCAGCCGCAGGTAACCGAAGTCGGTGGTCCGCCACAGCGGCGTGACCGGACGGCTCAGCCGGTCGGCCCAGGCCAGGGCGGCGCGGTGACGCTCCAGCACCCGCCGGGTGTCGTCGGTCCACCAGGACGGGTGCCGGGGCTCGACCGCCACCCGCACCTCGGCCGGGAAGAGCCGCAGCGTCGCGTCCAGGGCGTCGAGGTCCGCCCGCAGGTTCGGCGGCAACTGCACCAGGACCGGCCCCAGTCGGTCCCCGAGCCCGGTGGCCCGGCTCAGGAACCGGGCCACCGGTTCCTCGGGCTCCCGCAGCCGCTTGATGTGGGTCAGGTAGCGGCTCATCTTGACCGCCACGCAGAAGTCGTCCGGCGTACGGTCCCGCCAGGCGACGAAGGTGTCCCGCTCCGGCAGCCGGTAGAAGGCGTTGTTCACCTCCACGGTGGCGAACCGCTCGGCGAAGTGCTCCAGCCAGAGCCGCTGGGGCAGCTTCGCCGGATAGAAGCGCTCCCGCCAGTCCCGGTACTGCCAGCCCGACGTACCGACCAGGATCATCTCGCCGCCGCCCTTAGAAGAGGTCGAAGTGGAAGACCTCGAAGGCCGCGCCGTACCGGACCCCGAGGCGGGTGCCGACCGGCCGGCCCAGCCCTTCGAGGAACTCCTCCGGGTCGAAGCTGCCGTCGCCGAGTCCCCGCAGGTACGCCTCGTGGGCCCGCAGCGATGCCACCCCCCGTTCGAAGGTTGCCGTCACGTCCACGCCGTGCGCCGACTCCGGCGAGGCGGCAGCCCACACCTGTCGTACCCGGTTCCACGGTTCCACCCCGTCGGCCAGTTGCTCGGGGAAGATCCACCGGTTGCCGGCGTCCCGGACCGCGTCCAGCACCGCGCGGCCGGTGGCGATGTGGTCGGCCTGGTTCAGCGCGTACGCCCCGTCCCAGGTGTCCCGGAAGTTGTTGGTGATCACGATGTCCGGGCGGTACCGACGCACCACGGCGGCGATCTTTCGGCGCAGCGGGACGCCGTACTCCAGCAACCCGTCCGGGAGGTCGAGGAACTCCACGGTCGGCACCCCGACCAGCGCCGCCGAAGCGCGCTGCTCCTCCTCGCGCACTTCCTGGGTCCGCTCCGGCGGCATCCCGTCGATGCCCGCCTCACCGCTGGTGAGCAGGCAGTAGACGATCTCCTTGCCCTGGTCGGTCCAGCGCGCCACGGCCGCCGCCGCGCCGAACTCGAGGTCGTCGGGGTGGGCGACCACGGCCAGGCCGCGCTGCCAGTCCTCCGGCAGCGGTTCCAGCGGTGCCGCGTTCGGGTGTGCCACGTGGACCCTCCGGTCGGATTCGGGTCGGGCGTCCATCCTGCCACCGCCCGCCGGCACACGCTCGACGGCCGCGTCGCACCGGCGAACCGTCGGTGTGGCCGGGCGCCGGCGTCTACGGTGTGGTTAGAAGATCGGACGTGGGGTACCACCCGCTGCACGACGAACCCCGACGTACGACGGGGCGGAACACCCGAGGGAGCACCCATGGCACTCAACGATGACGACATGCAGACCACCAGCGGCGCCGGCCTCGAGGGTCCGGCCGACGGTGGTGCTACCCCGGGCCAGCAGGACGGCGGCGCTGACGGTGGCGCGGACCGCGGCGCGGAGCGTGGCGCCGACCAGGGCGCGGACCAGGGCGCCGAGGGCCCGGCCGACGGTGGGGCCACCCCCGGTCAGCAGGACGGTGGCGCGGACGGCGGCGCCGAGGGTCCGGCCGACGGTGGGGCGACCCCGGGTCAGCAGGACGGCGGCGCCGACGGC
>JBARAE010000856.1:0-1658 GCA_049791715.1 Micromonospora sp. | reverse complement strand
CGGGGCGGGCGCGGTTGGCGTTGCGGCTGATCCCCCGGTTGGAGGCGGCCGGGGACGGAGCGGGGCCGGCGTTGGCGGCGTCGGACGGCGCGGGTCCGGAGGCTTCCGTGGCGTGACGCCGTTCTGCGGGTCTCCCCCGGGCCGTTCTACAGGCCGCCGGCGACGCGCAGGACGGCTCCGGTGGTGTAGGAGGCGTCGGGGCTGAGCAGCCAGGCGATGGCGCCGGCGACCTCGTCGGGTTCGCCGGAGCGGCCGAGGGGGACGCGCCCGGCGGCGCTGTCGGCGCGGTCCGGTACGCCGGAGAGGGCGTGGATGTCCGTGCGGATGATGCCGGGGGCGACGGCGTTGACCCGGATGCCGTGGGGGGCGAGTTCCTTGGCCAGGCCGACGGTGAGGGTGTCGGTGGCGGCTTTGACGGCGGCGTAGTGGATGTACTCCCCCGGGCTGCCGAGGGTGGCGGCGGCGGAGGAGACGTTGACGACGGCGCCGCCGCGGGTCATCCGGCGGGCGGCCTGCTGGGCGCAGAGGACGTAGCCGATGAGGTTGACGTCGACGACGCGACGCAGGTCCTCGACCGTCAGGTCGGTGAAGGGGCCGATCGGGCTGGTGACGCCGGCGTTGTTGACGAGGCCGGTGAGTGGGCCGAGCTCGGCGGCGGCCTCGAAGAGGCGGTGGACCTGCTCGGGGTCGGTGGTGTCGGCGGCTACGGCGATGCCGCGTCGTCCGGTGGCGTGGATGTCGTCGAGGACGGCCTGGGCGGCGATGAGGTCGCGGCGGTAGGCGATGGCGATGTCGTGGCCGGCGGCGGCGAGCCGGCGGGCGGTGGCGGCGCCGATGCCGCGGCTTCCGCCGGTGATGACTGTGACCGGATTCAATGGATTGCTCCCTGCCCCGTGTGTGCGGCCGACGTTACCGTGACGGGCACGGGTCGGCGGTGGAGAGGGTGGTCACATGGAGCGGGCGTTGGTGCTCGGTGGCGGCGGGGTGACCGGGGTGGCCTGGGAGCTGGGGCTGCTGGCCGGGTTGGCGGAGCGTGGGGTGGCGCTGGCGGACGCGGATCTGGTGGTGGGGACGTCGGCGGGTTCGGTGGTGGGCGCGCAGGTGTGTTCCGGGGTGCCGGTGCGGGAGTTGTACGAGGCGCAGTTGCGCCAGCCGCGGGGTGAGCTGGCTGCCCGGTTCGGGGTGGGTGCGGTGGCGCGTCTGTTGTGGGCGGGTGGTCGTACCCGGGACGAGTTGCGGTCGCGGGCGCGGATCGGGGCGATGGCGTTGGCGGCGCGTACCCCGTCGGAGGAGTCGCGGCGGGCGGTGATCGGGTCGCGGTTGCCGTCGCGGGAGTGGCCGGCGCGGCGGTTGCTGGTGACGGCGGTGGACGCGGGCTCGGGTG
This sequence comes from Micromonospora sp., assembly GCA_049791715.1. Classification (GTDB taxonomy): domain Bacteria; phylum Actinomycetota; class Actinomycetes; order Mycobacteriales; family Micromonosporaceae; genus Micromonospora. The sequence goes on along the minus strand of JBARAE010000856.1, from coordinate 274 downwards.
AGTTCGTGGTGTTCGACGCGGCGAGTGGGGTGTCGTTGGTGGACGCGGTGGGGGCGAGTTGCGCGGTGCCGGGGGTGTGGCCGCCGGTGACGATCGGTGACCGACGGTACATGGACGGTGGGGTGCGCTCGGCGGTGAACGCGGATCTGGCGGAGGGTGCCGGGGCGGTGGTGGTCGTGGCGCCGGTGTCGTCGGCGTTCGGGCCGATGCCTCGGTTGTCGGCGCAGGTGGCGCGGTTGCGGCGGTCGGCGCGGGTGGCGGTGGTGGCGCCGGA
>JBARAE010000855.1:0-16086 GCA_049791715.1 Micromonospora sp. | reverse complement strand
GCCGTCGGCGGTCCGACCGGGGAGCCGACCCCCGGGGAGGACCGGGTGGCGATGACCGGCGACGGGCTGAGCGTCACCGGCACCGGCGTCACGGTGAACGCGGCGGCCGGTGACGGCGTGGACCGGGCGGTACTGGCCGAGTCCCGGCTGGCCGAGCTGCGCGAGCACACCGGCGCCGACGTGGTGGCGGTGACCCTGGACACCGAGGGCGCCGTCGTGGCCGGACCCGACGGCGAACCGCGACGCAGCCACAGCACACCGGTCCCGGCCAGCCATGCGGTGGGCGCGGGAGACGCGTACCTGGCGGCGATGACGCTCGCGCTGGCCGCCGACGCTACGCTCCCGACCGCCGCCCAGCTCGCCCAGCTCGCCGCGACCATCACCGTGTCCGACACCGGCACCTGTGTCTGCCGCCGGGAGGACCTGCTCGACGCGCTCGGCACCGGGTCCGACGGGACCGACCACCCGACCCTCGTCGACGCGGAGGAACTGACCGCGATCGTCGAGGAGCATCGGCGCGCCGACCGCTCGATCGTCTTCACCAACGGCTGCTTCGACGTGCTCCACCCGGGGCACGTCCGCTACCTGACCCAGGCCCGGGCCCTCGGCGACCTGCTGGTCGTGGCGGTCAACTCCGACGACAGCGTACGGCGGCTCAAGGGCCCGGACCGGCCGGTCAACCCGGTGGAGGACCGGGCCGCCCTGCTCGCCGCCCTCGAGTGCGTCGACCACGTGGTGGTCTTCGAGGAGGACTCCCCGGCCCCCCTGATCGAGACGGTCCGTCCGGACGTCTACGTCAAGGGCGGCGACTACCCGCCGGAGATGGTCCCGGAGGCGCCACTGGTCCGCCGGCTCGGCGGGCAGGTCCGCACCCTCGGGTACGTTCCCGACCGGTCCACCTCGGCGATCATCGACCGGATCCGTGCGCACTCGGCCAACGGCAGGGCCCCGCACGGCTCCCCCGTCAGCGACAGTGCTCCCGCCACAGGCAGGCCGACGTGAACCGACCGCTCGACCTCGGCACGCCGGAGCAGTTCCGTCACCCGCGGCAGCTCGACGTGCTGATCCCGACCCGCAACCGCCCCGCCGAGCTGGCGGTCACCCTCTCCGGGCTGGCCGCGCAGGAGGGCGTACCGGATTTCGGGGTCGTGGTGAGCGACCAGTCGGACGCCGATCCGGCGTACCTGCACCCGGCGGCGGCCACCATGGTCCGGGCGCTGCGCCACCGGGGCCATCCGGTGCTGCTGACCCGCCGGGTGCCGCGGCGCGGGCTGGCCGAGCACCGCGCCTACCTGCTCAGCCGGTCCGTCGCCCGGTACGTGCTCTGCCTCGACGACGACGTCTGGCTGGAACCGGGGACCATGTCCCGGCTGGTCACCGCCATCCGGGAGCTGGGCTGCGGTTTCGTCGGCAACGCCGTGCACGGCCTGTCGTACGCCGACGACGTCCGCCCGGAGACCCACGTGCACTACGAGGAGTGGGACGGCCCGCCCGTCCCCGAGCGGGTACGCCCCGGCACCCCGGAGTGGGACCGCGCGTCGATCCACCCGGCGGCGAACCTGCTGCACGTCACCGAGAAGCTGCGGCTGCCGGCGGGCGCCTGGCGGGCGTACAAGGTCTCCTGGATCGGCGGCTGCGTGCTCTACGACCGGGCCAAGCTGATCGACGCCGGCGGCTTCGAGTTCTGGCGGCAGGTGCACGAGCGGCACCAGGGCGAGGACGTCGCCGCGCAGCTCGCGGTGATGGCGCGGCACGGCGGCGCGGGCGTCCTGCCCAGCGGCGCGTACCACCTGGAGTCCCCGACCACCGTCACCGAGCGGGACGTGGAGGCGTGGGAGGTCGTCCTCACCGACACGGACACCCCCCAACCCGCCTGAGCGGGTCAGCTCCGGAGCAGTTCGCGGGCGGCCTCGACGACCTCGACCACGGGGACGTCGGCCACGAAGGAGTCGCGGTGCGGGCAGTCGCCGTCGCCGGGGCGGTGCGGGTAGAGCCCCCGGGTGCAGTCGACGCCGCAGACCGGGCAGCGGGTCGTCCACGAGGCGATCGGCCGGTGCCGGGCCCGGACCGGGATCGCCCCGTTGATCAGGTTGCCGATCCAGTAGACGCCGACCGTCGGGGTGCCGACCGCACCGGCCAGGTGCAGCGGCCCGGTGTCGTTGGAAACCAGCAGCTCACAGCCCTCGTAACAGGCGGCCAGCCCGCCCAGGCCGAGCGTGCCGATCTGCGCGCGCACCGGCACGCCGGCCGCGGCCACGACCGCTTCTACCACCTCGCGTTCGGCCGGTGTACCGGTGACCAGGACCTCGTACCCGTCGCCGGCCAGCGTCCGGGCCACCTCGCCGAAGCGGTCCGGCGGCCAGCGCCGGCGGGTGTCGGTGGCTCCCGGGTGCAGCGCGACCCGCGGCCGGTCCGGCTCGCCGAGCACCTCCCGGGCCTCGGCCCGGTCGGCGTCGGTCACCGTCAGCGCCGGGATGATCGTGGTGGCGGGGGCGCCGACCAGGGCGGCCACCTCCAGGTACCGGATGACCTCGTGCTGGTAGTAGACGTACCGGATCCAGCGGTCCAGCGGCGGGGCGTCCTCGGCCCGCAGCCCGGCGGTGACCCGGGCCCCGAGGCCGGACACGATCGGGTTGGAGTTGGCGCCGCCGCCGTGCACCTGCAACGCCAGGTCGAAGCGTTCCTTGCGGGCGGCGGCCAGGAAGTCCTCCATCGAGGACTCCGGCTCGCCGGGGTCGGCGGCGCGGATGCCGGGTGCGGGCGGGACCACCAGCACCCGGTCCACCGGGCCGGGCCGGTCGCGCCAGAGCGTGGTGTGCCACGGCGCCCCGAGCAGCACGATCTCCGCGCCCGGGTACGCCGCCCGCAGCGCCTCCAACGCGGGCAGGATGAAGATGAAGTCGCCGAGCGCGTTGGCGCGCAGCACGGCGATGCGTTCGACGTCGGGTACCGGCTCGCCGACCGGGCCGAGCAGGGACGGGGTGACCACGCGACCCGCTACGGGCGGTCGATCTCGTCGGCCGTGGTGTCCGGGTGGTGCATCTCCCGGTCCGCAGCCGGGTCGGCCAGCTTTTTCGTACCGGTGGGCGGGCCGGCCTGCTGGAACCCGGTGCGGCCGACGGTGATGGTGCGGGGCGCCGGTCGGGCCGCCCGGGGCAGCCGGACCCGGAGCAGGCCGTGGTCCATCACCGCGTCGATCGCGTCCGGGTCGACCCGGGACGGCAGGTCCACCCGGTACTCGAAGCCGCGCGTCTCGAAGCCGCCCGGGATGCCGTGATCGGCGTTGACCTCCGCCTCCGAGCGGGCGCGGACGCAGAGTTCCCGGTCGTCCAGCTCGACGGCCACCTCCTCCGGCGCGACCCCGGGCAGCCGGACGACGGCCTCCCAGCCGTCGGCGGTCTCGTTCAGCTCCACGTCCGCGGCGCCGGAGCGGCCGCCGACCAGGCGGCTCAGCTCCGAGCGGAGCGACTGGAGCTCGCCCATCGGATCCCAGCCCTGCTGGCGCCCGCGCCAGCCCCGGCCGAAGCCTCCACTGCTGGACTGTTCCGTCATCGCACGTCTCCGATCCGCTGATTGGCCGAGGGGGATCGCAGCGAGCTCGGGGCGTTCAGGCCGGCCTCCGGGTCGACGCCGACACCGAGCCGGTCGACCAGCTCACCGCCGAGCCAGGCGCTGAGGCCGAGGATCGCCACGGCCACCACCTCGATCGCGATGAGGGCACCCCCCGCCGCCCGGGAGTCGGCGTTGAGCCGGACCACCCAGACCGCGGCGAAGAGCAGGATCACCGCGAGGTTGGCGGCGGCGTGGGTGAGGCCCACCCGCTTAGCGCGGGTGCCGACGGGCAGGGCGAGCAGGTCGAAGGTGCCCGCCGCCGCGGCCAGCAGGCCGCCGATCAACCCGACCGTGATGTTCCAGTACGCGACCTCGCCGAGGAACTTCGGCCCGCCGACCGTGTCGATCACGTCGAAGATGACCGCAGTGACCAGGAGCGCCACCGGAAACATCACCAGCATCGGGTGCACGGGGTGACCGAGCACCTTCAGTCGGCTCTCCATCCGGGCCTCCATCGGTCGCGTCCGGGCGCGCTGCGTGTCAGGCGGTACCCGTCGAACCTGTGGGCAAACCTCGCGGTCGACGCGGCCCCCTAGGCTGACGGTGGCGAAACCCGGCCGGTTTCTCGGGCGGGCGCCGCCATCCGGGTCAACGGACGGGGGAGGGTCACGTGACGGTGGAGATCACGTCGCAGGAGGAACTGCGCGAGCTGCTGGGTGCGCCGATGCCGCGGGCGGTCACCAAGGAGCGCACCGTGCTGCACCAGCGGGACCGGGAGTGGCTGGCCGCCTCGCCGTTCTGTCTGGTGGCCACGTCGGGCGCGGACGGGAGCTGCGACGTCTCCCCCAAGGGCGACCCGCCCGGCTTCACCCTGGTGCTGGACGAGACCACCATCGCCATCCCCGAACGGCCGGGCAACCGCCGGGCGGACGGCTACCGCAACATCCTCGACAACCCGCACGTCGGGCTGATCTACCTGATCCCCGGTCGCATGGACACGCTGCGGATCAACGGCCGGGCTCGGCTGGTCCGGGACGCGCCGTTCTTCGACGAGATGGTGGTCAAGGGGCACCGACCGGTGCTGGCGGTGGTGGTGGAGATCGAGCAGATCTTCTACCACTGCGCCAAGGCGTTCCTCCGCTCCCAGCTGTGGCAGCCGGAGACCTGGCGGCCCGACGCGCTGCCGTCCCGCGCTCGGCTGATCAAGGAGGTCGAGGCCCCGGCGGAGAGCCTCGCCGACCTGGAACGCCACTACGGCCCCGAGTACGCCAAGACCATCTACGCCTGATCCGCCCGGCACCTCGTGCGGTCGATCTGCTGGCTGCGGTCTTGCTAAAGACATCTTTATAAAGATAGCTTTAGCATATGGCGCTCTCCCGGGTGGACCTCTCCGACCCCGTCGCCCTGCGTGGCTACGCCCATCCGCTGCGGATGACCCTGATCGGGCTGCTCCGCCGGCAGGGGCCGATGACCGCCACCCGGGCCGCCGAGCTGCTCGGCGAGAGCGTCCCGAGCTGCTCGTTCCACCTGCGGCAGCTCGCCAAGTACGGGCTGGCCGAACGGGCGCCGGGAGCGGACGCGCGGGAACGCCCGTGGCGGGCCACCGCCGCGGTGACCACCTGGGACGAGGGCACCGACGACCCGGAGATGCGGGCCGCCACCGACCAGCTCAGCGCCGTGCTGCTGGGCCGGTACGTGCGCCGGGCCGAGGACTTCCTGGCCACGCGCGCCGACGAGTCGACCGAGTGGCGGGCGGTAACCGGCTTCAGTGACGCCCTGCTGCACGTCACCCCCGACGAGCTGGCCGAGCTGACCCGCCGGATCGACGACCTCCTCGCCGAGTATGACGACCGGATCACCGACCCCGGCGCCCGGCCGGCGAACGCCCGCCCCATCGCGCTCTTCCAGATGCTCCTGCCCATCGAGGACGGACGGACGCCCGCCGTCGCCGACCCCACCTCGGCCCCGCCGCACCCGCAGGACCAGCCGGCCGACCCGGCCCGGCCGGCCGGCTCCGATGACTGAGGCGGCGGCCGACCTCCGCACCCCGCCGGAGCTGGGCACCCCAGGCCACCGACGCCTCCGGCCACCCCGGCTGCTGCGCGAGCGGGCGTTCCGTCGGTACTGGTCGGCGACCACCGTCTCGCTCTTCGGCGACGAAGTCTCCGCGCTGGCCCTGCCGCTGCTCGCGGTGCTCGGCACCACCGCCGGGCCCGCCGAGATGGGCTACCTGACCGCCGCCGGACTGGCCCCCAACCTGCTCTTCCCGCTGCTCGCCGGGGCCTGGGTCGACCGGTACCCGCACAAACGGCGAATCATGATCCTCACCGACGTCGGGCGGGCGCTGCTGATGGCGACCGTTCCGGTGGCGTACCTGTTCGGTGTGCTCGCGCTGGAGCAGCTCTACGTCGTCGCTTTCGCGATCGGCACGCTCGCCGTGCTGTTCGAGGTGTCCCGCAGCACCCTCTTCGTCTCCCTGGTCGACCGCCGGGACTACGTCGAGGCGAACACGCTGCTCAACGGCAGCCGGGCGATGTCCGCCGTGGCCGGCCCGGGCCTCGCCGGCGTCCTGGTGCAGGTCCTCAGCGCACCGGTCGCGCTGGTCGCCGACGCCCTGTCCTACGTCGTCTCGGCGTACTTCCTGGGGCGAGTCCGGCCGCCGGAGCCGGCGCCCGCCCGCGGTGCCGGTCTCGGGATCGGCGAGGGGCTGAGGGTCCTGACGCGGTCCCGGATGATGCGCTCGCTGCTGCTCGGGTCCACCACGCTCAACCTGTTCAACTTCATGTTCATCGCGCTCTACGTGCTCTACGCGACCCGCGAGCTGGGGATCACCCCCGGCGTGCTCGGTGTGGTGATCGGCGCGGGCTCGGTCGGCGGGCTGATCGGCGCGGGACTGACCGGCCGGGTCGCCCGCCGCTTCGGCGTCGGCCCCACCGTGGTCGCCAGCTACGTTCTCTTCCCCGCCCCGCTGCTGCTGGTGCCGCTGGCCGACGGACCGGCGCCGCTGGTGCTGGGCATCCTCTTCGTCGCCGATTTCCTCTCCGCCGCGGGCGTGATGATGCTCGACATCGCCGGGGGCTCGGTGCAGACCGCGCTCACCCCGGAGCGGCTGCTCGCCCGGGTCTCCGGCGTCCGGCGCACCGTCAACTACGGCATCCGGCCCATCGGCGCGCTGCTCGGCGGCGCGCTCGGCGCGACCCTCGGGGTACGACCGGCGCTCTGGATCGCCACCGCGGGCGCGCTCGGCGGCCTGCTCTGGGTGCTCTTCTCCCCGGTACGCACTCTCCGCGAGCTGCCCGCGCCCGAGGAGTGACCGGTTTGGGCGGTCGGCTGAGGGTACAGATCGAGGGACGGCCCACCGCGTCACGCGGCGCTCGAAACCCCCTGGACACGGGTCGAGGAAGGATGATGTTCGATGCCCACGAAGAGCAGCTCGGGGCGCGGCAGCGGCTCGACCGCGACCACCAACCCGCCGGGCAACCAGACCCCGAACACCCCCGACATCAACGAGAGCGAGATCGCCCGGCTCAAGGTCGACGAACTGCGCAACCGGCTCCGCCGCCGCGGCGTCACCGGCACCTCCGACATGCACAAGGACGACCTGGTCAAGGCCCTGGTCAAGAGCATGCGCGACGGCGCCAAGAAGAGCACCTCGGCGAGCACCGGCGGGTCCTCGGGCGACGCCTCCTCGTCGACCAAGACCTCCTCGTCGGCCAAGAAGAGCTCGTCGTCGAACCCGCCGGGTAACCAGACCCCGAACACCCCCGGCATCAACGAGAGCGAGATCGCCCGGCTCAAGGTCGACGAACTGCGCAACCGGCTCCGCCGCCGCGGCGTCACCGGCACCTCCGAGATGCACAAGGACGACCTGGTCAAGGCGCTCGTCAAGAGCATGCGCGACGATTCCGGCTCGTCCGATGGTTCGCGCGGCGGCTCCGGGTCGTCCGGTGGCGGCATCCGCAAGGGCGACCACAACTCGAAGTCGCTCAAGTACGCCCAGCAGATCACCTCGGTCGACGACGAGCCGGAGCGCCCCGGGCGCAGCCTCGTCACCACCGATCACGACGTGATCCGCCAGTGGGCGGAGGCGCGCAAGGGCTTACCCACCACGGTGGACGGCACCGAGCACGACGGGCACGCCGGCGTGCTGCGCTTCGACTTCCCGGCCAACGGCCGCTCCGACCGGCTGCGGGAGATCAGCTGGGAGGAGTGGTTCCGGACCTTCGACGAGCGTCGGTTGAACTTCATCTACCAGGAGGAGCGCTCCGACGGGAAGCAGAGCAACTTCTTCCGGCTGGAGAGCCCGGACCGCGAGGACGGCTGAGTCGTACGCGGGGTGCACCCCGCGTCGCACCGGAGGCCCAGGTCAGCGCGTTGACCTGGGCCTCCAGCGTGTCATCCGACGTTCCTCCTCCCACCAGATCCGCCGCGCGAACCCACCCCGGGCGGCGCGCTTCTCGTCGGCGGCCCGCGCCGCCTGCGCACACTGTGGAGGCCGGATGCCCAGCCCATACGACTCATCCCTTGTGCACCCGGTCGCTCCGGTTGAGGTCGATTTCTCGGGGTACGAAATCTGATGACGCGAGGTAAAGCCTCCTGAGAGACGACGAGAAGGAGTGCCATGACCACGAAGGTCGAGAAGTCCATCGAAGTCAACGTTCCGGTCAGCACCGCCTACAACCAGTGGACCCAGTTCGAGGAGTTCCCCAAGTTCATGGGGGGCGTCCAGGAGGTCCGCCAGCTCGACGACAAGCGGATGCACTGGGTCGCCGAGATCGCCGGCGTGAAGCGCGAGTGGGACGCCAAGGTGCTGGAGCAGGTGCCGGACCGGAAGGTCGCCTGGGCCGCCACCAGCGACGCGACCAACGCCGGTGCCGTCTACTTCCAGCCGGTCGGCATGGACCGCACCCAGGTCCGGCTGTCCCTGGAGTACGAGCCCGAGGGGCTGGTCGAGAAGGCCGGCGACAAGCTGAACATCGTCGAGAAGCGGGCCGAGGCCGACCTGGAGAAGTTCAAGTCGTACATCGAGAGCCAGGGCACCGAGACCGGCGCCTGGCGCGGCACGATCGACGAGGGCCGCACCCTCGGCACCCCCGGCGTCGAGCACGCCGCCTCCTCGATGGGTGACGACGGCAAGGCCGGCGTCTCCGGCAAGGCCGTAGCGGCCGGCGCCGCCGCCGCCGGTGCCGCCGCCGGTGCCGCGGCCGTGGCGAAGCAGCGCTCCGGCAACGGCCAGGACCTCACCCCGGACACCCAGACCGAGTACGTGGTCACCGACGTCGAAGTCGTCCCCGAGCCGGGCACCCGGGCCTACCCGACCGACCCCCGCAACACCATCTGACGCACATCACCACCCTGCCCGACGAGCCCGGCGGACCCGACCACGGTTGGGCCCGCCGGGCTCACCCCGTTGTGGGTAGGCCGAGCAGCGGCCGGCACGCCTCCAGCCCGCTGACCGTGACCGCCGGCCGCTCGATCCGTTCCCAGTCCTCCCGGGTCAGCCGCATCCGCTGGGAGACGACCACCTGCCCGTGCAGGACGTCCCGGGTGATGCCATCCGGGAGGTAGCCCAGCCTGCGGGAGATCGCCAGCGGCGCGGTGTTGTCGATGAACGAGGCGCTGGTGGCGTGCGCCGCGTCGAGGCCGGCGAAGGCCAGGTGCAGCATGGCGGCCCGCATCTCGCGGCCGATGCCCCGCCCCTGGTGGTCGAGGCCCAGCCAGGATGCGCTCTTCACCTCCCGGGTGATCGCGAAATCCTGGGCCCACATCGCCTGTACGCCCACCGGGCGACCGTCCTCGAAGACCGCCAGTCCCAGCGCCCAGCCCTGCGGGGTCCAGGCACCCAGATTGCGCCAATGGCGCTGGACCACGTGACGGGCCCGCTCAGCAGGCGGCAGATCCGTCCAGGCCATGAGGAACGGCCGCCGACCCGGCTCCTGGACGCCGTGGGCGGCGAGGTCCGCCAGCTCGGCCAACTCCTCGTCCGCGGGCAGCCGCAGCTCGATGCGGTCGGTCCGGAGGCGCAGCCCCAGCAGAGGCCAGTGATCGATCAGCACGCCGCATTCTGGTGCGCCGGCGGTGCGTCGCGCACCAGGATTTACCGCCCGCGGGTCACTTCTGCGCCGAGTACCGGGCCGGCACCCCGACCTTCGACAACGCGTACGCCAGGTGCGGGGCCATGGTCTTCACGTACGTCGCACCGAGGTGCGAGCCGCCCCGGTAGAGGAGCACGTTGCCGATGACCACGGGGCACTTCTGGGTCGGGCAGATCGCGGGGAAGAGGTCGATCATCTTCACCTCGTCCATCCCGGCCACCGCCCGCTTCTGCATCTGGAACGCGGTGTCCGCGTCGTGCTTCGCGCGGTCGAACGCGCAGGCGGACAGGTGGTGGCGGTTCTTGTCGACGCACTGCGCGACGTTGACGCCGGGGTACGGGTTGTTGGCGAGGACGACGACCTTCGCCCCCGCCGAGGCCAGGGTCGACCACGCGGAGTGCATGCCGTCGATCATGGCGTCGACCGACACGTTGCCGGAGGCGTCGGCGGCCCGGTGCGCCCCTTGGGAGGTGACGACGTAGTCCGGGCGCTCCTCGACCAGCTTGCGCAGCAGCGCGGCGTTCCACTGGGTGCAGTCGGTGTACGGCTTGTCCGGCTTGTCGTTCTTGATGGTCTGGGCGGTGGTGAACGGGCAGGCACCCTTGAAGGCGACCACCAGCTTCCAGTCGTTCTGGGCGGCCAACACCTGGAAGGCCGGCAGCCACTGGTCCATCTTCGAGTCGCCGACCAGGGCGACCGTGGTCGCTCCCTGCGGATTCCCGTACGTGCACCAGAGCAGTTCGGGGGAGATCATCTGCTGGAAGCAACCGTCCCGGTTGGTGTCCGGCAGGTCCTTCCCCACGCGCAGCGGGTCCGGCGTGATGAAGTCGAAGCTCTCCGGAACCGCCCCGGTCGGGGCGCCGGGCTCCACGGCGAGCACCGCCGCGCCGGGGGCGGGCCGGTTCTGGGTGGTGGCACCCGCCGCCAGCGCGCTCATCAGGACCAGTACGAGGCCGGCGCAGATCCCGGCCAGTGTGAAGTTGCCGCCGAGGCTCAACGCGAGCCGGGGCGAGGCGGAGATCGCCCGGGAGTACCGCAGCGGGTTCTCGACAAGTCGGAAGGTGAGCCAGGCCGGGATCACCGAGGCGGCCGCCAGCACGAGCCCGCGGGTCACCGACAGGCCGTTCCAGTGGGCGGTGGCCACCACCAGGACCGGCCAGTGCCACAGGTACAGCGAGTAGGACAGGTCGCCGACCCACCGGAACGGGCCCGTGCCGAGCAGCATGACAGGCCCGCGGGAGCCCGCCGCGGGTCCGGCGGCGATCACGGCGGCGGCGCCGAGCGTCGGCAGCGCGGCGGCGTAGCCCGGCCATGCCGTCTCCGCGGTCACCAGGATCGCGGACGCCACGATGGCCGCCAGACCGAGCCAGCCGAGCATGACGGCCACCGCCCGAGGCAGACGCGCCACGCTCGTGCCGGCCAGGGCGACGGCCGCACCGATCGACAGCTCCCACATGCGGGTGGTGGAGACGAAGAAAGCGCGCTCCGGCGAGGTCGCGGTCTCGACGATCGACCAGGCGAACGAGGGCAGCGCCAGCACCGCGAGACCGAGCCACAGGACCGACCGGACGTTCTTCCGCCGGATCATCCTCGCCACCACGATCGCGGCGATGATCAGCAGCGGCCAGATCAGGTAGAACTGCTCCTCCACCGCGAGGGACCAGAAGTGCTGGACCGGTGACGGCGGCACGTCGGCGGACAGGTAGTCGACCGCACGGTCGGCGAACCGCCAGTTCACCACGTACACGGCCGCGCCGACGATGTCACCGCCGATGTCCTGCCACTGGCCGCGGGGAACGAACCACCAGACCGCCGCCGAGGTGGCCGCCAGGACCACCGTCGCGGCGGGGAGGATCCGCTTGGCCCGCCGGGCGTAGAAGCCGAGCAACGAGATCCGACCGGTGCGGTCGATCTCGGAGAGGAGCTGTCCGGTGATGAGGAACCCGGAGATGACGAAGAAGACGTCCACTCCGGCGAAGCCGCCCGGCAGGAACGGCAACCCGGCGTGGTACAGCAGTACGAGACCGACGGCCACCGCGCGAAGACCGGCCACGTCGCCGCGGAAGCGGCTCGGCGAGTGTTCCGCCCGCGCGTGTCGGCCGGGGGTCGGCGTGCCAGAAGCCTCCGCAGCGGACGGGTTGACGTCCGGTCTGTCGATCTTGAGGTCCTCCCCGACGGGAACCGACGCCAACTGCGGGGAAGTCATCATGTCCTCAAGCTCCTAAGTTCCGGCCCGGAACGATAGCGGCTTCTCGGCCAGGTACGCAATCACACCCAACCGCAACGCACCTGCCCGGACGTGCGCGAACCGGAAGCGGGGGCCGATGACCTGCGGTCACGAAGGCCGCCGCGCAGACCCTGGCGCCGTGGGCCCTTCCTCCTGCCGTCATCACTAATATCCACTTCTGCATCTCCCAGCCGACGAAGAAGAAGGTGGCCATGACCATGAACGACGGGCTCGGGGAGCGCACGGCCGGCGATGCTGTCGACGCGCCAGCCGGGCACCTGCCGGCCCCGCTGCGCCGTGGTCGGACGTCCCGCCGTCGACGGCTCGCTACGGCAGCGGTAGCGGCCGCCGTCGGGCTGGGACTCGTCGGCGGGTTCCTCCTCCAGCGGCGCGGAAATGACCAGGCCCCCGAGGACCAGGCTGCGGCGGCGCGACCGCAGCAGGAAGGTCAGGGGCTGCCCGCCGCCACCACCGCCGAACTTCCCTGGGCTTCCGCGATGGTCGCGCGCAACGGCACCTCGATCACCGTGTTCACCGGCACAGACCCTGCGGACTGCAAAGAGCTCCTGCAGCCGCAGGCCACGGTCACAGACCAGGACGACGCCAAGGTGGTCATCTCGGTGAGCGCCCGCGTCGTGGAGGCGGCAGACTGCAGCGCCACCAGTACCGCAGCTCCCGTTGTCGTGTCACTGCAGGAACCTCTCGGCGATCGAGTGCTCCGCGACGCCGCCGCCGACCTGCCACGTCCCACCTACTTCCAGCGTGACCTCCCGGACCTACGGTCCGACACCCGGTGGGACCCGTTCACGTCGCACTGGATGCCCGGCGATGAAAGCTGGCATCAGGGCTTCAACGGCCCCGAGGGCGTGGTGCTGCTGCTCAGCGCTCAACCGACAACGGGGGCACGCCGGACCGACACCGTCGCCACCATCCCGATCGGCTCACGGCGAGGCACGATCACCGGCACACCACACGGCACGTGGACCCTCTGGTGGGAGGCCGGAGATGCCACCTACTCGATGCGGCTGACGCCAGCCGAGGGGCGCAGCCTCCCCCTGAGGCAGTTCAAGCAGGAAATCGTCAATCTGACGTGGCCCTGACCTGCTCGGCCCGGCCCACACCGTCCCGTGGCGGTCCGGCACCGGCGGTACGCCCCGGCCCGCCTCGGCGGCCCGAGGCGGCCGCGTTGCCGCATGAGGTGACCGACGACCGTCTCGACCTGCTGCCGTACCCCGGTGACGATCAAGCGGCGGAGGTGGCCCGGCTGCGGGCTCTCGGTGCCACCGATATCGACCTCGGCCAGGGCGACGTGCCGTGGAGGTGCCTCGCCGACCCGGAAGGCAACGAGTTCTGCGTCCTCGCCCCGCGCTGAGGCGGAACGCTCGGGTGCCTGGGCGGCCGTGCCCGGCGGCGCGAGACGGAACCGAACCGGAACAGCCCGCCGCCGGGCTCTCAGCGGTCCCCGTCGTGCGAGCGGACCGGCACCACGGACGGCGACGTGACCGACCTCGGGAAACGGCGAAGCCCAGGCCAATGACCTGGGCTTCTGTACCGAGCCGCCTGACGGAATCGAACCGTCGACCTACGCATTACGAGATCAAGTCCCCCACCAGACTCTAGCTGCCCCAACCCTGCCTGGCCTGCGGAAACCCCTCTCGGCGTCTCTCAGCTTCAGCGGGCAAGGGTCGGCCTCTTGAGGACTGGATGAGGACTGAGGCCCAGCTCCTCAGCCGTCCGGGGCGCTCTGGCCGCCGTGCTCTCGGCAACCGAAAGGGTCCGGGCTCGTCCGGCTTCTGGCCCCGTGGCCTGCGCACCCGCTGTCCTCGCCGGAGGGATCAGAGCTCGCGTTCCTGCCATGGCTGCGCGCACGATCTTGGGTCTCGCCGCTAGTGGGCTGAGAAATACTGTCGCAAACCCGACTCCGGCCTACGTTCCGCAGAGATCGTTATCGGTCGCCTCCCATGGCCGCGGGAGCATGCCGCACGTCGCAAGGGAGAGACTTCACCTATCCGACTGATAGGCTTTCCAAAGCCGTGACCAGTAGCAACAGGAGAGCCCGGCCTTCTGATTCGCCCGCGAGGGTTTCACTTCGTACGGCAGTTCGATAAGCTTCTCTTCATCATCTGCGGTTCACGCCCTTGAGCCGACGCCCCCCGCCGCCCCGCTCGTTGAAGGAGAGATCGACCAACTTTGTGTACTCCTGTCGTAACGTCGTGTTGCCCCTTAACGCGCGGTACACCAGGAGCTGCTGATGTTCCGATGGTCATCCTTCACAAGAGACAGCAGAGCAAACAGACTCAAGTCCTACGAGGTGGGTAACCCAGTGGACGCTACGTCTGCGACACGTTGGGTGGATCTCTGCGGGCCCGAGGAGGTGGCAAAGCAGTTGGAGCTGACCTACCCCTCAGCGAAGCGGGTTGAAGTCCCTATGGATCGGCGGTCAGAGTGGACTCATCGCTTCATCTTCCCGCGGGACCTGCCCGAGTCCCTGGTTCCTCTACTCGACACGCTGAAGAAATACCTCACCATCACAGCAACTCAGCATATCGATTTTGCGCTAGCTTTCGACTTCTACAAGATTCCAGAAGAGGGCGTCGACCCCAAGCAGTGGAAGAACAGCAAGCCCGCTGAGCTGGTTTCACACGGTAAGTACAAGGTGTACTCGCCCCTGCTGCGAGGAAAGGCTCTGGCCAAACTGGCGGAGGGCAGCGCGGCAGTAATGAGCAAGCATCCCTTACTCGCTTCATGCCCTACGGTGATCTCGTTCCCGGGGCACAAAGACGACGGGAAAAGCTTTGGCGAACTGTACGCAGCAAAGGTTGCTGAAGTCATGGGCAAAACCCTTATCAAGGCGGAATCCACTCTCGGCCCGCGAGAACCAGCAAAGGTGAATGGGTCGGCTCACTTGATGGGCAACTTGCGCATTCGCTCGACACTGAGCGGGTCAGTCATTATCATTGATGATGTGTACCGTACCGGTGGATCATTCCGCGCAGCGGGGCTGGCAGCCCGCCAGGCCGGCGCAAGCCAGGTTTTCGGAATCGCAGCGGTTAGGACTTTAAGGAATTGATATGAGGCGTCCTAGGGATATACCGAACGAGTCTTTGGTGCTAGGCCTAGTGGCCTTCGTCAACCCTAGGACGCCGTCACGCATCTTTGCGCTCCTCAAGACAGAAGGCCGTGACGGCCTGCGCGCTCGGTACGAGACACTACCGCCTAGCCAGCAAGATGCGATTGTCAAGCAAGCCGCAGCCATGGCAGACAAGGACATAGGTGTCCTCCTGTTCGGCGACGACCGGTATCCCACGAACTTGGGCGGTTTAGCGAGCAGTAGCCCCGTCATGTTCTATTGGGGCAATCTAGGCCTCTTGACGGCACCCAGTTTAGGAATGTGCGGGTCCAGAAAAGCATCAGACTTGGGACTTAAAGCCGCAGCAGCGTGCGGCGAAGAGGTGCAGCAGCAGGGCGTCGTTGTCGTATCAGGCTACGCGAAAGGCGTTGACACTGAGACACACCTCGCCGCACTGCGCAACGGGGGCAGCACGATAATTGTCTTGGCAGAAGGGTTTGACCACTTCCGAATCAAGAGGTCTATACCCAGAGAGATCTTTAAAAAAGAGAAGGTCCTCGTCCTCTCTCAGTTTGCCCCCCGCCAGCCATGGAGCGCAGGCGGCGCCATGACTCGAAACAAACTTATATACGGTTTGAGTTTAGCGCTAGTAGTGGTGGAGGCTGGCGAAAAGGGAGGCACCCTAGCGGCTGGCAGCGGGGCCTTAGCTCAGGGTAAGCCGGTCTTCGTACTCGACTTCAACGGATCCACTCCGGCAGGTAACCGGATCCTGCTGGAAAAGGGTGGTGTTCCGGTGCCCACTAGAACCCACCTAGGGAAAGCAATACAGGGGCTGCTTTCCCACCCCGACGCTGCGCGGAAGCAACTTTCGCTGCTCTAGCCAAAGTCGGGCCGACTTGCTGACCGCGAGCAGACCGACTGAGAGCTGTTCCGCGGTCGCCGTCCTGTGCGTGCTTTCGCAACGTAATCGCGGCTAGCGGCGGATCTCCTCGTCGGGCAGGCGCCAGACCTTCCGGCCTCCCCGGACGGGGACAAGGTGGAGCGCCTCACCAGCCGAACGACCTTGGTCCCCTCCGGGGAGGCTGGTAGCCCTTGTGGTGCCCGGCGAGGTGATCCGTGGCGGCATCTCTGAGGAGGGCCGG
>JBARAE010000854.1:0-14476 GCA_049791715.1 Micromonospora sp. | reverse complement strand
GAAAGAGGGCGCACGGGGGGTCCCCGGGCGGGGCGGGGTGGGTCAGGCGGGGGCGTGGCGGGTGCGCCAGAGCCAGTAGAGGCCGAGCATCGGCAGCACCAGCGGGATGTAGCCGTACCCGCTGCCGAACTGCGACCAGACCGTCTCGTCCGGGAAGAGTTCCTTGTCGGCGAGGCTGAGGATGCCCACCGCGATCACCCCGACCAGCTCGACCGAGCAGCAGGCCAGGGCGAGCCGGCGGCCGGCGTGACCGGCGCGGGCCAGCCCGACCGCCGCCACTATGTAGATCAGCGCCGCCACGGCCGAGAGCAGGTACGCCACCGGGGCCTCGTCGAACTTGGTGGCGATCTGCAGGCCCGCCCGGGAGGTCGCGGCGATGGCGAAGAGGATGTAGACCGCGATCAGCAGCCGGCCCGGGCCCCTGTTGGTGGCGCGCTCCGGCGCCTGCATCTCAGCCACCGAGGGCCTCCCAGGTCTGCTGGAGTCGGACCACGACGACCGGCGTGACGAGGCAGACCGCGCAGACGATCGCGGAGCCCCACCGGGTCGGCTCCATCCGGGCCAGCACCCAGGCCAGCGCCGGCAGGCAGACCAGCGTCACGAGGTAGCCGAAGAAGGCGCCCGGTTCGCCGGGTCGTTCGCCGCCGCCGAGCGCGATCAGTGCCACCACGGCCAGCGCGACCAGCGCGGCCTCCAGCACGACCAGACCGGCGAACTGCACGCGGTCCGGGGCGCGGTGGCGTACCGCCGCCACCAGCGCCCACACCGCGAGTACGAGCGACAGCACGATCGATGCCGTCGCGAGGATCCCGTCCACCGGCGAGCCGGCCGCGGCTGCGCTGGTCATCGACGGCTCCCCGTCCCTGTCCCGTTCACCGGCACAGCCTACTAAGCCGCGTAGTACTCACCGCCGGCCGGCTCTCCGTCGCGTCGCCTGCGTGCGGCGGACCGGACGACTAGCGTGGATCACGGCCACGGAAGCGCCGTGGCGGACGACGACAGCGGGAGTACCTCGTGCTGCGGTTCGGCTTGTTCGGCACCGGCCACTGGGCGGCGGAGACGCACGCCGCGGCCATCGACGCGCACCCCCGGGCCGAGCTGGCCGGGGTCTGGGGTCGGGACCCGGAGAAGGCCGGCGCGCTGGCCGGGCGGCACGGTGTGCCCGTCTTCGACGATGTCGACGCGCTGATCGGGGCGTGCGACGCGATCGCCGTGGCGCTGCCGCCCGACATCCAGGCCGACATCGCCGTCCGGGCCGCGTCCGCCGGCCGGCACCTGCTGCTGGACAAGCCCCTGGCGCTGAGCCTCGCCGACGCCGACCGGGTGGTCGCCGCGGCGGAGCGGTCCGGGGTGGCCTCGATCGTCTTCTTCACCGGCCGCTTCGAGTCGAACGTCGCCGGCTTTCTCGCCGCCACCGCCGCCGCTGGCGGCTGGCACACCGCGAAGGCGGTCCGCTTCGGGTCGATCTTCCAGCCGGGTAGCCCGTACGGCGCCTCGGCCTGGCGACGCGAGCACGGCGCGCTGTGGGACATCGGCCCGCACGCGCTGTCGATCATCCTTCCCGTGCTCGGCCGGGTGAGCCGGGTGGCCGCGATGGATGGTCCTCGAGGCCTGGTTCATCTGCTGCTCACCCACGACGGGGGCGCGACGAGCACCGTGTCGCTCACCCTGGACGCGCCGCCGGAGGCGGTCACCCGGGAGTTCGTCTTCTACGGCGAGAACGGCATCGAGACCGTGCCGCCAGGCGACGGCAGCGCGATCACGGCGTTCGGCGCGGCCATCGACCAGTTGCTGGAGGAGGTCGAGGCCGGCACCCGGGACCACCGGTGCGACGTCCGCTTCGGCCGCGAGGTGGTCTCCGTGCTGGAAGCAGCGGAGAAAGCGCGCGCCGAGGGCCGCACCGTCGACGTCTAGGGCCCTGACCGTCAGGCGAGGGTGTTCAGCGCCTCGCTCAGCTCGGCCGGCGAGTCGAACTGATCCACCGGCAACGCCTTCAACATCTGCAGCATCTCGGTGCTCGCGCCGTTCTCCTGGCCCCAGCGGACCAGGTCCTCCTTCGAGACCGGGTAGTCGAGCCCGGCCAGGTACTCCTGCAACTGCACCCCGGTGACCGTCATGCCCGCGGGCTACCCGTTCCGCCGGCCGGCATGCCGACCGGGCCGGCGTGGGCTGCCGGTTTGCCCGCCCGGGTCCCGGGTAGCCGCCCGGCATGCTGGTACAGCGGCTCGGCGCGCCGAGCGACTTCGACCCGTTGCTGGACCGTGTCCGGGACGCCCGGATCGTGATGATCGGCGAGGCGACGCACGGCAGCTACGACTACTACCGGCTACGCGAGCAGTTGACCCGCCGGCTCCTCGCCGAGCTGGGCTTCTCGTTCGTCGCGGTGGAGGGGGACTGGCCGGACTGCGACCGGGTGCACCGCTCAGTGGTTGCCGCCCCGGGGGGCCTCGCCGACCCGCAGCTCGCGCTGGAACGCTTCGAACGCTGGCCCACCTGGATGTGGGCGAACGCCGAGGTGGCCCGGTTCTGCCGCTGGCTGCGCGCGTGGAACCTGGAACGCCCCGAGGAGCAGCGGGCCGGCTTCCACGGGCTGGACGTCTACAGCCTCTGGGAGTCGATGCAGGCGATCTTCGACTACCTGGGGGAGGAGGACCCGGCCTCGCTGGAGGCGGCCCAGGAGGCGTACCGGTGCTTCGAGCCGTACGGCAAGCGGGTCGAGGAGTACGGCATGGCCAGCCGGTTCGTCTCCGCCCGCTGTGAGGAGGAGGTCGTCCGGTTGTTGGCGCGTACCCGGGAACAGGCCGCCGCGGACGGCGCGGACCGCTTCTCGGCCTGGCAGAACGCGGAGGTGGTGGCCGGCGCGGAGCGGTACTACCGGGCGATGGTGGGCGGCGGCCCGGAGTCGTGGAACGTCCGGGACACCCACATGGCCGACACGCTGGACCGGCTGCTGGACCGGTACGGTCCGGACGCGCGCGGCATCGTCTGGGCGCACAACACGCACGTCGGGGATGCCCGGGCGACCGACATGGCCGCCGACGGGATGATCAACATCGGCCAGCTCGGCCGGGAGCGGCACGGCCGGGACGCGGTGGCGCTGGTCGGCTTCGGCAGCTACCGCGGGACGGTGATCGCCGCCCCGCGTTGGGGGTCGCCGGCTGAGGCGATGGCGGTGCCGCCGGCCCGGCAGGGTTCGGTGGAGCGGCGGCTGCACGAGTTGATGCCGGAGCGGGCGGTGCTGGTCTTCGGCGGGCCGGAGCAGCCCGGCTGGGTGACCGAGACGGTCGACCACCGGGCGATCGGGGTGGTGTACGACCCGAGCTTCGAGTCCTGGGGCAACTACGTGCCGACCCGACTCGGCGAGCGGTACGACGCGTTCATCTGGTGCGACGAGGCCACCGCCCTGCACCCGCTGCCCGCCCTGACCACCCCCGGCGAAATGGAGACCTACCCCGCGGGCGTCTGAGCCGCCCCGCCTGGCTGATCATGGAGTTGTGGCGCCCGTGAAGTCGCTTTCGCGGCCTTCGTGAGGTGCCACAACTCCATGATCGACTCCAGCAGGGGGCGTCAGACGCCGGCGGGTTCCCTCTCGGTGAGGTGGGCGCGCAGGCCTTCGCCCTCGACGTCGACGTTCGGCAGGATCCGGTCGAGCCAGCGCGGGATCCACCAGGCGGCGGTGTTGAGCAGCGACATCACCGCCGGGACGATGGTCATCCGGACCACGAACGCGTCGATCGCGACGCCGACCGCGAGCGCGAAGCCCATCGACTTGATGACCGGGTCGTCGAGGAAGATGAAACCGCTGAACACCGAGATCATGATCAGCGCGGCTGCGGTGACCACCCGCGCGCCGTGCCCCATCCCGTTGATGGTGGCCTGCCGGGCCGTGTCCCCGTGCACGAAGTCCTCTCGCATCCGGGAGACCAGGAAGACCTCGTAGTCCATCGCCAGCCCGAACAGGATGCCGATCAGCAGGATCGGCAGGAAGCTGATCAGCGGGCCCGGGGTGTCCAGGCCGACCAGGTCGGAGAGGTGCCCCTGCTGGAACACCGCGACCGTGATGCCGAAGGTGGCCGCCACGGTGAGCAGGAAGCCCAGCGCCGCCTTGACCGGCACCAGGACGGAGCGGAACACCAGCATCAGCAGCAGGATCGACAGCCCGACCACCAGCAGCAGGTAGACCGGGAGCGCGTCGGAGAGCTTCTCGGACACGTCGATGCCGATCGCGGTCACGCCGGTCAGCAGCACGTCGGCTCCCTTGATCCCGGCGACCTGGTGCCGGATGTCGTGCACCAGCGTCTCGGTGGCCGCGTCGGTCGGGCCGGTCTTCGGGATGACGCCGAGCAGCGCGGTCCGCCCCGACGGGTCGGTCTGCGGCGGTGCGACCGCGAGCACCCCGTCGGTCCGCTGGATCAGCGCGGCGACCTGCGGTACGGCGGCCTGGGTGGCCTGCGGCGAGTCGGCGGTGACGACCACCGCCAACCGGCCGGTGAAGCCCGGGCCGAAGCCCTCCCGGATCAGGTCGTTGCTGACCCGGGCCGGGGTGCCCTGCGCCGCGGTGGAGGCGTCCGGCAGCGCCAGCCGCATGTCCTGGGCGGGCAGCGCGAGCAGTCCGAGGCCGAGGAGGCCGACCAGGATGACCGGTAGGCGGAGCTTCGTGATCCAGTGCGCCCAGCGGAAGCCGAAGCCGGAGCGGTCCTCCGACCCGGTGGCGTCGGACTCGACGGCGTCCCGGCCACGCAGCTTGCGCGGCAGCACCCGGCGGCCGGCGAAGCCGAGCAGGGCCGGCGCGAGGGTGATCGCGACCAGCACGGCGATGGTCACCGTACCGGCGGCGGCCAGACCCATCACGGTGAGGAACGGAATGTCCACCACCGCCAGGCCGGCGAGCGCGATGACCACGGTGGCGCCGGCGAAGACGACTGCGGAGCCGGCGGTGCCCACCGCTCGGCCCACCGCCTCCTCGGGCGGGAGCCCGTCGAGCAGGTTCTGCCGGTGCCGGGAGGTGATGAAGAGCGAGTAGTCGATGCCGACCGCGAGGCCGAGCATCAGGGCCAGGATGGGCGCGGTGCTGGTCAGCTCCACGGCACCGCTCAGCGCGAACAGGCCGGCCATGCCGACGCCCACGCCGATCAGCGCGTTGAGCATGGTCATCCCCGCCGCCACCAGCGAACCGAAGGTGACGATCAGGACGATCGCGGCGACCAGCACGCCGAGCGCCTCGGTCGAGCCGACCTCCGGCTCGGCGTTCAGGACCTCACCGCCGGGCGCGATCTGCCACCCCTGCGCCTCGGCCTGCGCGCCGACCTGCTCGTACGCGGTGCGCTGATCGTCGGTGACGTCGTCCGCCCGGCCGGAGAACTGCACCTGGATCAGGGCGTACCGGCCGTCCGGCGTGAGGGCCTTGACCTGGTACGGGTCGACCGCGCCGATCACACCGGGCAGGGTGGCCGCCTCCTGGGTGACCTGCTTGACGACGGCCTGTCCCTCGGGGCTGAGGAGCTGGCCGGGCTGCGGTGCCTTGACCGCGATGGTGCCGGTGGCCCCGCTGGCCTGCGGGAACCGGTCGGCGAGCAGGTCGATCGCGCGCTGCGACTCGGTACCGGGCATGGTGAAGTTGCTCGCCGTCGGGCCCTTCAGCGTCGCTGCGGCGACGCCGAGGCCGACGAGGACGACGAGCCACACGAGGGCGACGAGGCGACGCCGACGCAACGAGGCCCGGCCGAGCCGGTACAGCAGGGTGGCCATGAAGCTTCCTTGTCCTCGGTCGTGATGGGTACTGGGATCAGGTGACGGGTTCTAGTGCCCGGTGGGCGACGGCGAGCAACGCGGGCCGCAGCTCCTCATCCGGAATGTCGGCGAACTCGGCGCACGCCTCGGCAATCCCGGCGAGCACCACCAGCGCGGCGATCCGGGCCGCCGGGCGGTCGGAGTGGCCGGCGAAGGCGGCGATCAGCCGGTCGGAGATCTGCTGGATGTGCGCGAAGGCCGGCAGTTGGAGCAGGTCCGGGAACTCGCCGCGGAGCAGCGCGATCTCGCGCCGGAAGCGGACCGCGAGGTCGACGAAGCCGTCGGTGGCGACCCGCTGCGCCTCCGCGCCGGCGTGTCGGGCGATCCGCTGGTCGAGCGCCTCCAGCACGGCGATGGCCGGGGCCATCAGCTCGCTGAGCAGCGCCTCCTTGTTGGCGAAGTGGTAGAGCACCGCCGCCTTCGAACAGCCCACCTCGCGGGCGATGTCCTGGAGCGAGGTGCCCTTGTAACCGGTGACGGCGAACCGTCGCGCCGCCGCGGCGAGGATCTCGCCGTGGGTTTCCGGTACCGGTCGTGCCATGCCCACAAGCATGCCTGACCGATCGGTCAGCGGCTGACCGATCGGTCAGAACGTGGCCAGTGCCACAGGTCGGCTCAGTCGGCTCGACTGCCGGTCCAGTCCGCCAGCCACTCGCCCGACCAGGTCAGCGTGCCGGCGCGCAGCTCGGCGGCGAGGGTGCGGACCCAGTCCAGCTCGGTACGCAGCATCGCCAGCCGGTACTCGTCCTCGATCAGGAAGAGCCGGGGCAGGTCCACGGCGGCCAGCGTCGCCTCGCCCTCGGTCACCCGGGCGGCGAGCGTCTCGGAACGCCGCTCGAGCTGTCGGGCGGCCTCGGCCGGCGGCAGGATCGGCAGGAACGAGAGCGCGGCGGGGAACTCCGGGAACTCCCGGGCCGGGGTGGCCAGCGCGTCGGTCAGCCACTCGTCGAGCGTCCGCCGGCCCTCCTCGGTGAGGTCGTAGACGGTCCGCTCGGGGCGGCGTTCGTCCCGGGCGGTGTGGGCGACTCGGATCAGCTCGTCCCGGCGCAGCCGCTCGATGGTCTGGTAGATGCTGTTGCGCTGCGCGACGTTGACCACGTCCTGCTTGTCGCGCTCCCGGATGAGCTGCTGCATCCGGTACGCGTGCATCGGCTCCTCGACGAGGAGCGCGAGCACCATCATCGCCAGCGGTGAGCGGCGGTGTGCGCGGGCGGCCATGCCCTCACCTTAGGTGACGGTCTGTCGATCAATAGTCATTCTATGTATAGTCATCTTATGACTAAGGTTCTCATCATTGGCGCCGGCCTCGCTGGCCCGGTCGCCGCCATGGCCCTTCAGCAGGCCGGCATCGACGCGGTGGTGTACGAGGCGTACGAGCGGGACGCGGTCGGGGTCGGGGCGTTCCTCACCCTCTCCGTCAACGGGGTCGACGCGTTGCGCGCGATCGGCCTCGACGGGCTCGTCACCGGGCTCGGCCATCCGACGCCCCGGATGGCGCTCTACAACCACAACGGGCGGCGCCTCGGCGAGTTCGGCACCAGCGGCACCCGGACGCGTGGCTTCGGCAGCAGCACCGTCGGCCGCTCCGACCTCTACCGGGCGCTGCGCGACGAGGCGCTGCGCCGCGGCGTCGAGATCGTGCACGGCGCCCGACTGCAGGACGCGGAGCCGACCGGGGCAGGCGTGCGGGCGCGCTTCAGCGACGGGCGTACCGCCCAGGGCGACCTGCTGATCGGCGCGGACGGGCTACGCTCCCGGACCCGGCGGGTCATCGACCCGGCCGCGCCCGCTCCCCGCTACGTGCCCCTGCTCAACGCCGGCGGATTCGCCCGGGGCCTCTCCCTGCCGGGTGAGCGCGGGGTGATGCACATGGTCTTCGGCAAGGGGTGCTTCTTCTGCTGGATGGCGGTGGGCGACGACGAGGTCTGGTGGTTCGCCAACCCACCGCAGCCCACCGAGCTGGCCCGCGAACAGTTGGCTGCGATCACACCCGACGAGGCGCGCGCCCGGCTCCGTGCGCTGCTCACCGGCGACGCCGGACCGGCACTGGCCGTCATCGACCGGACCGCGCGGATCGAGTACGGCTGGCCGACGTACGACCTGCCGCGGCTGCCGGTGTGGCACCGGGACCGGATGATCGTGATCGGCGACGCCGCGCACACCGCGGCGCCCTCCTCGGGCCAGGGGGCCGCGATGGCCTTCGAGGACGCGGTGCAGCTCGCCCGGTGCCTGCGCGACCGGCCGGACGTCCCCGCCGCGTTCGCCGCGTACGAGCGGCTGCGCCGGGAACGGGTGGAGCGGGTGGTCGCCCAGGGGAAGCGGACCAGCGGCACGAAGGTGGCCGGTCCGTTCGGCCGGCTGGTCCGGGACCTCGCCCTGCCGGTCATCGCCCGTCGGGTCGCCCGCGACGACGGCGCCTCGCTGGCCTGGCTCTACGACCACCACATCGACTGGGCCGCGCCGGTGCCCGACTGACTCACCCGGTCGGGGCGCCGTGCTCCCGGTCGTAGGCGGCCCGCGCCTCGGTGATCGCGGCGCGGTGCCGTTCCGCCCAGGCGGTCAACGCGACCAGCGACTCGTAGAGTTCCAGCGCCATCGGGGTGGCGGTGTACTCGACCTTGGGCGGCACGGTCGGGTAGACCCGCCGGTGCAGCAGCCCGTCGCGTTCCAGGTGGCGCAGGGTCAGGGTGAGCATTCGCCGGCTGATCCCCTCGACCTGTCGTTCCAGCTCGGTGAAGCGCACCGGGCCCTGGGAGGCGGCCACCAGGATGCCGATGCTCCACTTGCCGCCCACCCGGTCGAGTGCCTCGCGGACGGTGCACGCCCGGGCCTGGTGGGCCACGACGGACACACAGCTGTTCCCCTGGGACATGAAAGTGCCTCCTTCCGCTCGGCTTCATGGTCACAGACCATTGCCTCGGTAACAAACCGTGCACCAAGGAGGCGCTTCAATGACGGGTACCAACCGATGGCCCGCGCTGCTGGTGCTCTGCGCCGGCAGTCTCATGATCATTCTGGACGGGAGCGTCGTCGCGGTGGCCCTGCCCCCGGTGCAGCGCGACCTCGGCTTCTCCGCCGCCGGGCTGGCCTGGGTGGTGAACGCCTACCTGGTCGCCTTCGGCGGTCTCCTGCTGCTGGCCGGGCGGCTCGGCGACCTGCTCGGCCGGCGGCAGGTCTTCCTCGTCGGGCTCGCCGTGTTCACGCTGGCCTCGCTGCTCTGCGCGGTGGCGGCCGGGCCGGCCACCCTGGTCGTGGCACGCTTCGCTCAGGGCCTCGGCGGGGCGCTCACCACCGCGGTCAGCCTCGGCATGATCGTCCGACTCTTTCCCCAGCCGGCCGAACGAGCCCGGGCGATCGCCGTGTTCAGCTTCACCGGGGCAGCCGGCGCGTCGATCGGGCTGCTGGTCGGGGGAGTCCTCACCGACCTCGCCGGTTGGCGGTCGATCTTCCTGATCAACCTGCCCATCGGAGCGGTGATCGTGGCCGCTGCCGTACGCCGGATCGCGCCTGACGCCGGCGTCGGCCTGCGGGCCGGTCTGGACGTGTTCGGCGCGGTGCTGGTCACCGCCGGTCTGATGGCCACCGTCCTGGCCATCGTCGGCGGCGGGGAGCACGGCTGGACCTCAGCGCAGACCCTCGGTGCCGCCGCCCTCGCCGGGCTGCTGCTCACCGGCTTCGCGGCGCGGCAGCGCACCACCGCCACGCCGCTGCTGCCGCGACGGGTGCTCCGCACGCCGGGCCTGGTCGCCGCCAACGCCGCGCAGTTCCTCATGATCGGCGCCTACTTCGGCTTCCAGTTCCTGCTCGCTCTGCACCTGCAACTCGTCCTCGGCATGGACCCGGCGACCACCGGCTTCGCGTTCCTGCCCGCCCCACTGGTGATCGCGGCGGTGTCGCTCGGGATCGCCGGTCGGCTCGTGGGCCGCTTCGGGGCCCGGGCGGTGCTGCTCGGCGGCTTGCTGCTCGCGGTCGCCGGCTTCGTGCTGCTGGCCCGGATGCCGGTGGACGCCGCGTACCTGACCGACGTGCTCCCCGCGATGCTGGTCTTCGGCGTCGCCGGCGGGCTGACCCTGCCGGCGGTGACCACCCTCGCGATGGCCGGGGTGCAGCCCGCCGACGCCGGGCTCGCCTCCGGCCTGGCCAACACCACCCAACAGGTCGGCGGAGCGCTGGGCCTGGCCGTGCTCGCCACCCTGGCGGCCACCCGTACCGCTGCGCTGCGCGCCGCCGGCACCGACCAGGTCACTGCCCTCGCGGCCGGCTACCGCTCGGCCTTCGCGGTGGCGGCCGTCCTGGTCGCCGCTGCCCTGCTGGTCGCCGTGGTGGCGCTGCGCCGACCGGCCCGGCTACCCGCGCCGGTGGGCGCGGAGCAGCCGGCGCAAGCCCGCTGATCTGCGCGGCCCGGGGGCGAGTGGCCGTCGTGGTTCTGGGGAGGCGGCCACCCAGCGTGAGCGATCCGGCCCAGGGTTGCCGCAGGCCGGCGGCGCGGTCAGCGGCGGCCGTCGACGGTACGCAGCACCCGGGCCAGGATGTCCAGCGCGGCGGGGTAGGCATGCGACGGTGGCCGGCCGTACCCGACGACCAGACCCGGCGGCTCGCCCTGCGGCCGGTGCCGGTGGGCGCTCAGCCCACCCAGCGCGAGCCCGCGCGCGGCGGCCGCGGCCAGGACCTCCGCCTCCGTGGGGCCGTCGGCTGGCAGGTGCACGGTGGCGTGCAGGCCGGCCGAGATGCCGCCCAGCGTGAACCGCCGTCCGGCCGGCGCCAACCGGTCGAGCAGCAGATCGCGCCGCTGCCGGTAGCGCCGGCGCATGGTCCGGATCTGCCGGTCGTAGCCGTGGCTGGTGATCAGGTCGGCGAGGGCGAGCTGCCCGATGGACTCCGAATGCAGGTCGAGGTGGCGCTTCGCCTCCACCACCGGTTCGACCAGCCGGGCGGGCAGCACCAGCCACGCCAGGCGCAGCGCCGGGCCGAGCGTCTTGGCGGCCGTCCCGACGTAGGCGACCTGCTCGGGAGCGGTGCCCTGGACCGCGCCCACCGGCTGTCGGTCGTAGCGGAACTCGCTGTCGTAGTCGTCCTCGATGACCAGGCCGTTGCCGGCCCGAGCCCAGTCGGCCAGCGCATGCCGCCGGGCGGGATGCAGGGGAACCCCGACGGGGAACTGGTGTGCCGCGGTCACCACCGCCGCGCCGACATCGGCGAGCACGCCCACGCCGAGCAGGTCGGTCCGGGCGCCCCGGTCGTCCACCGGCAACGGCAGCACGGTTCCGCCCTGCCGGCGGACCACCCCCCGGTGGAAGGCGAGGCCCGGGTCCTCCATGGCAACCGTCGGCGTGCCGGCCTCCCGCAACACGGTCGTGAGGAGGACGAGCGCCTGGACGTACCCGGTGGTGACCACGATCCGCTCGGGGTCGGCGAGGACGCCCCGGGCCCGACCGAGGTAACCGGCGAGGGCGGCGCGCAGCTCGGGTCGGCCGCGCGGGTCGCCGTAGCCGTAGGCGTCGGCGGGGGCGACCGCCAGCGCACGCCGGGTCGCCCGTAGCCAGGCGGTGACCGGGAAGGCCGCCACGTCGGGGCTGCCCGCGCGGAGGTCGTACCGGAGCGGGGTGGGGCCGGATGACGACGGGGCCGGCGGTGGGACGGCCCGGCGGAGCGAACTGACCTCGGTACCGGCGCCGACCCGGGCGACCAGCCAGCCCTCGGCGACCAACTGGTCGTAGGCGGCGCTGACGGTGCCCCGGGAGAGGCCCAGCTCGGTGGCGAGCGTACGGGTGGCGGGTAGCCGGGCCGACGGCGGCAGCCGACCGTCCCGGATGGCGTCCCGCAGGGCCCGTTCCAACCCGGCCCGCCGGCCGCCGCTCGCGTCCACCTCCAGGTGAAGGTCGACGCCGAAATCGGCCCAGTCCATCGGCATGGAATTGGAGCTTAGGGTGAGCCGCCCCGAACCGCGAGTATCGCGGTATGACCGAGCTGACCCCCGCTGACCGGGCCGCCACGCTGCGGGCGCTGCACCGCCCCGGCGACCCGCTGATCCTGCCCAACGCCTGGGACGCCGGGTCCGCCCGGGCCGTCGTCGCCGCAGGCTTCCCGGCCGTCGCCACCAGCAGCGGCGCCGTCGCTGCCGCACTGGGCCATGCCGACGGCGAGGCTGCCCCGGTCGGGGAGATGCTCGACGCGGTGGCCCGCGTCGCCGCCGCCGTCGACGTCCCGGTCACCGCCGACCTGGAGCGCGGGTACGGGCTGCGCCCGGCCGAGCTGGTCGAGCGGCTGCTGGCGACCGGAGCGGTCGGCTGCAACATCGAGGACTCGGACCCGCGTACCCACGAGCTGTACGACGCCGAGGAACAGGCGGACCTGCTCGCCGGGATCCGGGCCGCGGCCGGGGCGGCGGGGGCGGACCTGGTGCTCAACGCCCGGGTGGACGTCTTCCTGCGCGCCGCCGGCCGCGCCGAGGACCGGCTCGCGGAGGCGGTACGCCGGGCCCGGAGCTACCGCGCGGCCGGCGCCGACTGCGTCTACCCGATCGTGCTGGGCGAACCCCAGGCGATCCGCACCCTCGTGTCCGACGTGGATGTTCCCGTCAACGTGCTGGCCCGGCCCGGTACGCCGGCCCTCGCCCAGCTGGCCGGCCTCGGCGTCGCCCGGATCAGCTTCGGCTCGGGCGTGTACGCGGCCGCGCACGCCCGTACCGTCGAGATGCTCGCCGCGATCCGCGCCGGCGAGGACGCGTTCCGGACGGAAGAGGAGGCCCGGTGACCTACCCGCCGCCACGCTATTCAGGGGACCGGGGCGAGCCGACCGCCACCTACCGACCCGCGGACCAGCCACCGGAGCTGGTCTATCCCACCGGCGGTACGGCCCACTACCTGGCCACCGGCGCCTCGACCAACGGGCAGTTCGGGCTCTACCGCTGGGACATGGGGCCGCGGCCGAGCGGACCGGAGCCGCACTTCCACCGGTCCATCTCGGAATCCTTCTTCATCCTCGCGGGCACGGTGCGCATCTACGACGGCCGGCGCTGGATCGACACCATGCCGGGCGATTTCGTGCACGTCCCGGAGGGTGGCGTCCACGCGTTCCGCAACGAATCCGGCGAGCCGGCCTCGATGCTGCTGCACTTCGCCCCCGGCGCACCCCGGGAGGGCTACTTCGAGGGGCTGCTCGACCTGACCGGGAAGAGCGAGGAGGAGCGGACGGAGTTCTTCCTGCGGCACGACACCTTCTGGCTCTGACCCGGCCACCTCGCGGCCGCCGTGTCGGGTTGCCACGGTGGCGCGAGGCCGGGAAGGTGAGCGGATGGCTGCCGCTGACGAGACCCGGGACGGGGTGTCCCTGACCAACCTCGACCAACCGCTCTTCGAGGGGGCCGACGCGACCAAGCGGGACCTGGTCGACTACCTCGACGCCGTTCGGGACCGGATCCTCCCGCACCTGCGGGACCGGCCGCTGTCGGTGATCCGCGTGCTGCGCGGCCAGGACCCGTTCATGCAGAAGAACCTGCCCAAGTACACCCCCGACTGGGTACGCCGGACGTCGGTCTGGGCGGAGGCGTCACACCGGCGGATCTCGTACGCCCTCTGCGACGACCGCCGGACGCTGCTCTGGTTCGCCAACCAGCGCGCGGTCGAGTACCACCCGACGCTGAGCACCGCGGACCACCCCGATCACCCCACCCACCTGGTGCTCGACCTCGACCCGCCGGAGGGTGACTCGTTCGGGATGGCGGTCCGCGCCGCGCTGCTGGTCCGGCAGGCGCTCGCGGACGCCGGGCTGGCCGGGGCGGTCAAGACCAGCGGGGCGAAGGGCGTGCACGTGGTGGTGCCGGTCGACCCGGCTGCCACCGCGGAGGAGATGGCCGCCGCCACCCGCGCGCTCGCCGCCCGGGCGGAACGCCTCGATCCGGCGCTCGCCACCACCGCCTTCATCAAGGAGGACCGGGGCGGCCGGGTCTTCGTCGACTCGACCCGCGCGTACGGCGCGACGGTGGTGGCCGTGTACAGCCCGCGGGTGCGGCCGGGGACCCCGGTGTCGTACCCGGTCGGCTGGGACGACCTGGACGCGGTGAAGCCGGCCGACTTCACCGTGCGCACCGTGCCCGCGCTGGTCGGCGAGCGGGACCCGTGGGCGGAGGCGCTGCCCGCGCCGCAGCTCCTGCCGGCGGACCTGGTGGCCGAGGGGCGGGCCATTCCGGTGGCCCGGGTGCAGGCGATGCACGAGGGCAAGCGCCGGGCGAGGGCCCGCCGCGAGGCCGGCTGACCCCGGCATCCCCGGACGGACACGAAAAAGCCCGGGCCTGTGTGGCCCGGGCTTTTCTGTCTGGTGCCCCCGGCAGGATTCGAACCTGCGCCCCCGCCTCCGGAGGGCGGTGCTCTATCCCCTGAGCTACGGGGGCTCAGCGACCCGAGAAGAGTAGCAAACCCCTCCCGGGATCACCGAATCGGCACTCGCCGACCCGTCCCGTGTCGCGGCTGGGCGGTCAGGCGGCGACGAGGGCGCGGCCGCAGCTGGGGAGGGGGTGCACGACGATGCGACGGGGGAGGCGGCGCGGCCACTCGTTCTTCGGCCAGGAGCCGTCCACGATCAGGTGCACCGTCCGCTCCTCGGCGCCGCTGAGCCGCAGCACGAAGTCGCGGGGCAGCGGCGGGTCGACCGTGGGTGTGGTGATCATGAAGCGCACCCGGCCCCGGGA
>JBARAE010000853.1:0-1633 GCA_049791715.1 Micromonospora sp. | reverse complement strand
GTCGTGGGCGGTGACCTGCTCGGGCGCGCGGGCCCGCCCGTTCGCCCCGGTCACGGGCTCGTCGGCGGCGACCGGCTCGGACTGCCGGGTGCGGCCGTTCGGCCCGGCCACCGGCTCGTCCGTGGCGGCGGTGTCCGGCTCGTCCATCGCCGTCGGGTCCGCCGGGCGGGAGCGCTCCGGTGTGGTCGTCCGCCGGCGGCCGTTGCGCCGCGCCGGCTGCCCGTCGGGCCCGGCCGACGTCAGCGGTACGTCGTACCGGCCGTTGACCGGCGCGCCGTTGCGCGGCTCCTCGGCGGCGCTCACGACCGCTCCCGTACGGCCGAGCGGACCTGGCGGATGCCCTCCAGCACCAACTGCT
The DNA here is from genome assembly GCA_049791715.1 of Micromonospora sp. Lineage (GTDB taxonomy): Bacteria > Actinomycetota > Actinomycetes > Mycobacteriales > Micromonosporaceae > Micromonospora. The sequence goes on along the minus strand of JBARAE010000853.1, from coordinate 1,275 downwards.
CCGCCGTGGCGAGCTGGTCCCGGGTCACCACCACCCCACCGTGGTGGGCGCGGATGAAGTCGTCGAAGGCGGCGGCCGTCGAGCGGGGCGTGAAGCCGTACTCCTGCTCCAGTCTCGTGGTGTCCACCACCCGACCGTGCACGAAGAGGTCGACCTGGTCCAACCCGTACCCGCCGAAGCCCAGGTTTCGGGCGACCGCGGCGGCGCCGGAGAGGCCCGGCTCCAGCACCGGCAGGGCGACCCGGCCGGCCCGGCGGATGGCCTGGGAGAGGGAGAGCACCCCGGGGCCGGCGACGTTGTACGTCCCCGGGTGGTCCTCGGCGACCGACCGGTGCAGCACCTCGAGCGCGTCCTCGAAGTGGACGAACTGCAGCCGGGGGTCGCGGCCGAAGACGGTGGGGACGACCGGCTGGGAGAAGTACCGGGTCAGCGTGGTGTCCGCCATGGACCCGATGAACGGCGCGAAGCGCAGCACGGTGGCGGTGACGTCCGGGCGACGCCGGCGGAAACCGCGGACGTACCCCTCGATGTCGAGGATGTCCCGGGCGAACCCGCCGCGCGGCACCTCCCGCGGCTCGGTCTCCTCGGTGAAGACCGCCGGGTCGCGGAACGACGCGCCGTACGCCGCGGTGGAGGAGCGGGTCACGAGCTTGCGCAGCCGGGGCGCCCGCTGGCAGGCGGCGAGCAGCTGCATGGTGCCGATGACGTTCTGTTCCTTCATCGCCGTCCGGCCGCCGTGCTGCGGGTCGGGGGCGCTGACCACGGCGAGGTGCACCACGGCGTCGACGTCGAGGTCGGCGAGGAGGCCGCCGAGCGAGTCGAGGTCGAGCCGGATCCGTTCGACCCGGTCGAGGAGGTCGGTGAACTCGGAGGTGGGGTCCGCCGGGTCGACGCCGATGACCCGTTCGATCCGGGGATCGGCGGCGAGCCGGGCGGCGACGTGCGCGCCGAGGTACCGGCCGACGCCGGTCACGACGACGACCCCCGGAGCACCTGAGGTGCCACCGGGGGTCATGTCGTGCGCCTTGCCGGGCAGGTGGGATCGAGCCGGGACGTCCGCGGCCTGATCACCTGAGCCTCCGAGGGTCGACAGTTGGCAGGTGGTGCCGGATGCCGGGTCGTGGCCCGGCCCGGGTCACTTGCCGAGACGGCGACGCTGGACGCGGGTCTTGCGCAGCAGCTTGCGGTGCTTCTTCTTAGCCATGCGCTTGCGGCGCTTCTTGACCACCGAGCCCATACGAAAGCCTTTCGATGCAACGTGCGGGGCGGACCGGG
>JBARAE010000852.1:0-2651 GCA_049791715.1 Micromonospora sp. | reverse complement strand
CGACCAGGCCGCGCAGCCGCCCGCCCCAGCCGAGGTCGGAGAGGCGGCCCACGGCCCGCCCGGGCAGCGCCTGCTCGCCGGGGGGAATCCGGCCCTTCAGCGGTACGCCCACCGCCTCCAGCCCGGTGGGCCAGAGCTTCTTCGGCGCGATCTGCACGCCGGGGCGGCCGAGGAACGTCTGCGCGGCGGTCAGCGCGGCGTCGGAGACGTCGACGCCGAAGAGCGGACCGGCACAGCGGTCGCACCGGCCGCAGTCGTCCGCCCCGACGTCGTCCAGGCACTCCCGCAGGTACCGCATTCGGCAGCCGGGCGTCGTCGCGTACTCCCGCATGGCCTGCTGCTCGGCGGTGCGCGCCTGCGCGACGCGGCGCAACCGCGCCTCGTCGTAGGTCCAGGGCTCGCCGGTGGCGAGCCAGCCGCCGCGGACCCGGCGGACCGCGCCGTCCACGTCGAGCACCTTGAGCATCAGTTCCAGCCGGGCCCGGCGCAGGTCGACGATCGGTTCGAGGGCCTGGGTGGAGAGCGGCCGGTCGGTGTGCAGCGCGGCGAGCACCGCCCGGACCTGCTCCTCGGGCGGGAACGCGAGGGAGGCGAAGTACCGCCAGATGGCCGCGTCCTCGACGCCGGGCAGCAGCAGCACCTCGGCGTGCTCGACGGCGCGCCCGGCCCGGCCGACCTGCTGGTAGTAGGCGATCGGCGACGGCGGCGCACCCAGGTGCACCACGAAGCCGAGGTCGGGCTTGTCGAAGCCCATGCCGAGGGCGGAGGTGGCCACCAGCGCCTTGATCTTGTTGTCCAGCAGGTCCTGCTCGGCAGCGCGGCGGTCGGCGTCCTCGGACTGCCCGCTGTAGGACGCCACCGACCAGCCGCGCGAGCGCAGGAACTCGGCCGTCTCCGCCGCCGCCGCGACGGTGAGCGTGTAGATGATCCCCGAGCCGGGGAGCCGGTCCAGGTGGTCGGCGAGCCAGGCCAGCCGGTGGGCCGGGCTCGGCAGATCGAGTACGCCCAACCGCAGCGACTCCCGGTCCAGGGCGCCCCGCAGCACCAGCGCGTCACCGAGCTGCTCGGCGACGTCCTGGGTGACCCGGGCGTTGGCGGTGGCGGTGGTGGCGAGCACCGGGGTCCGCTCGGGCAGGTTGCCGAGGAACGTCCGCAGCCGGCGGTAGTCCGGCCGGAAGTCGTGCCCCCAGTCGGAGACGCAGTGCGCCTCGTCCACCACGAGCAGGCCGGTGGTGGCCGCCAGCTTCGGCAGCACCGTGTCCCGGAAGTCGGGGTTGTTCAGCCGTTCCGGGCTGATCAGCAGGACGTCCACCGCGCCGGCGTGGATCTCGGCGGTGATCTCGTCCCACTCGTCCAGGTTGGCGGAGTTGATGGTGCGGGCCCGGATGCCGGCCCGCGCCGCCGATTCGACCTGGTTGCGCATCAGCGCCAGCAGCGGCGAGACGATCACCGTCGGGCCGGCCTGGTCGGGGCGTTCCCGCAGCAGTGCGGTGGCGACGAAGTAGACCGCCGACTTGCCCCAGCCGGTGCGCTGGACGCAGAGCACCCGCCGTCGGTCGACCACCAGCGCCTCGATGGCCCGCCACTGGTCCTCGCGGAGCCGGGCCTGCTCGCCGGCCAGCCGGCGCAGCACCGCCTCGGCCCGTTCCCGTACCGCCGCCCGATCCTGGCTCATCCGGCATTTCTACCAGCGCCGGTCCCCGCCCGGGCCGCCGCGCACCGCGCCCACTTCCGTTGATCAAGAGGTTTGCGTCACGATCCGGAGTCCGTCGGGACGCGAACCTCTTGGTCAACTCTGCTCGGGCGGGGACGGGGGGAGGAAGACGAGGATGTCGCGAAGCGAGTCGGTGAGCGCCGGGGGGAGCATGCAGCGGGCGGCCAGCTCCTCGATCGAGCCGTAGGGGCCCCGCAGCCAGCGGTCCATCGCCACCTGCCCGGCCTGCCCGGCGGTGATCCCGGGCAGACCGGCGATCACCTTCTGTTCCACGGCGTTGATGTCGACCAGTCCGCCGTCGTCGAACACCTGGGACAGGTCGGGTCGCCCGATGCGGAGCTGATGGCGGGCCTCCGGATGGTGGTGCAGCAGGTAACGCGCCTGCTCGCGGCGCACCCGCCGCTCCGCGTCGCGGGCCCGCAGCCCGACCGGCCGTCCGGTGACCGCTCCCCAGACCCGGGCGTTCAGCAGGATCACGTGTACCGCGCCCACCAGCCAGCACACGGCCATCAGGCCGAGGGCCAGGAACGCCTCCGAGGCGGGTGCCTCCACCTCCGGGTCGCCCCGGCTGAACAGGTACACCAGCCACGAGGCGGAGCCGAGGTATCCGGCGGTGGCCACGCCGAGCCGCCAGCTTCGCCGCCGCACCGCGTACCCGAGGAGGACCAGCCAGGTCGCACAGCCGAGGGTCAGCAGCACCAGGAGGACCCCGGCGGCCGTCGCCGTGGTGCTCACCCAGGTGGGCAACGGCTGCCGTACCCGGGCGGGGGCCGGATCCGGCGGTGCCGGCAGCCCCGACGGCATGGTGGCGAACCCGCCGTGGACGGGCGGCCCGAGGTACGGCGGCGGGTTGGCGGGCGGGAGCGGCGCCGGCGAGGTGTGGACGACGGCCGGTACGGGCGCGGGTGGAGCGGGGAGGGCCGGTACCGGCGGGGAC
>JBARAE010000851.1:0-1875 GCA_049791715.1 Micromonospora sp. | reverse complement strand
GCGCGGCGATCGCCGGCGCGCCGAGGCGGGCGCGGAGGTTGGGGGCGAACTTGGCCACCCGGCGCAGCGGAACGGGCACCTCGTCGGCGGGCAGGCCGGGCAGCACCGCGGCGGTCAGCGCAACGATGCGCTGCCGGACCGGCTCGGGCAGGGTGGGCTCGGGCTCGAGGGCGGCCTCGACGGACGGCTCCGCGCCCCCACCGGCGTCGGGTACGGCGGCCACCGGCTCCTCCTCCGGGAGGTGGTCGTCGTACGGCTCGGTGAGGGGCATGGGGCAAGTCTCCCACCGCGAGCGGGCCCACCGCCCGGTGAGTGAGCCGATCTCTCATCCTAAGCCGGTGGTGACTGATGGGGCCCTTGAGGTGGGAGTGTCGGACCCCGCCGCTAGCGTCCCGCGGGTGACACGAGCGGAGTACGTCCAGGAGGCGCTGGCCGGCCTGGACCCGGCGGCGGGCCCGGGCGTGGACCTGGCGCTCCCGCTGTACGCGACCACCTTCGTGGTGGTCGACCTGGAGACCACCGGTGGCGCACCGGACGGCGGCGGGATCACCGAGATCGGCGCGGTGAAGGTGCGCGGCGGCGAGCAGTTGGGCGTGCTCGCCACCCTGGTCAACCCGGGAGAGCCGATCCCGCCGTTCATCACCGTGCTGACCGGCATCACCCAGGCCATGCTCATCCCGGCCCCGCCGATCGAGCAGGTGCTGCCGAGCTTCCTGGAGTTCATCTCCGACGCCGTGCTCGTCGCTCACAACGCCCCCTACGACGTCGGCTTCCTCAAGGCCGCCTGCGCGAAGCACGGCTACCGGTGGCCCAACCCCCGGGTGCTGGACACCGCGGCACTGGCCCGCCGGGTGCTCACCCGGGACGAGGTGCCCAACCGCAAGCTCGGCACCCTGGCCGCCTACTTTCGCACCGCCACCCAGCCGACCCACCGGGCGCTCGACGACGCCAAGGCCACCGTGGACGTGCTGCACGGGCTGATCGGCCGGCTCGGCGGCCATCGGGTGGAGACGATCGGCGACGCGATCGAGTTCGCCAAGGCGGTCACTCCGACCCAGCGCCGCAAGCGGCACCTGGCCGAGGGGCTGCCCAAGGTGCCCGGGGTCTACATCTTCCGGGCCGCCGACGACCGGCCGCTGTACGTCGGCACCTCCGGCGACATCGCGACCCGGGTGCGCAGCTACTTCACCGCCGGGGAGAAGCGGGCCCGGATCTCCGAGATGCTGGCCGCCGCCGAGCGGGTCGAGGCGGTCGAGTGCGCCCACGCGTTGGAGGCGGAGGTACGCGAGCTGCGGCTGATCGCCGCGCACGCGCCGCCGTACAACCGCCGGTCCAAGTACCCGGAGCGGATGGTCTGGCTGAAGCTGACCGACGAGGCGTACCCCCGGCTGTCGGTGGTGCGCAACCTCGCCCCGACCGACACGGCCTACCTTGGCCCGTTCCGGTCCCGGCAGGCGGCCGAGCTGGCCGCGGCCGGGTTCCACGACGCGGTGCCGCTGCGCCAGTGCACCCACCGGCTGTCCCGGCGCACCACCATGCCGGCCTGCGCGCTGGCCGAGCTGGGCCGCTGCCCGGCGCCCTGCGAGCACCGGATCTCTCCGGAGGAGTACGACGACCGGGCCGCCGCCCCGTTCCGGACGGCCACCACCAGCGATCCGCAGGTGGTGGTCGATGCGCTGCTCGCCCGGATCGAGGTGCTGTCCCGGGACCAGCGCTACGAGGAGGCGGCGGTGGTGCGATTCCGGCTCGTGGCGGTGCTCCGGGCGGCGGTACGGATGCAGCGCTTGGCCGGGCTGACCGGGATCGCCGAGGTGGCCGCCGCCCGGCGGGCGGCGAACGGCGGCTGGGAGCTGGCCCTGGTCCGGCACGGCCGGC
>JBARAE010000850.1:0-2969 GCA_049791715.1 Micromonospora sp. | reverse complement strand
GGCAGGTTCCGGTCGGCCGCGGCGGCCTGCCGCGCGTGCAGGAGTCCGTACGTGAAGGCGTTCTCGCCGTCGGCGTACGCCCGCAGTGACAGGTCCCGCAGCACGTGGCGGGTGACCACCGAGTCCTGGTGGGCGCCGAGCAGATCCTGAAGGTCCTTGAGCCGCTCCACCAGGGCCGCCGCGCGCTTCCCGACGGCCGGCTCCCGGACCTCGACGGCGTACCGGGCCGCCTTGTACGCCTTGCGCGCCTCGTGCAGCGCCCCGTCGCGCTCCTGGTCCGGCCCGTCGAGCGCCCGGTCGAGGCGGTCGTCGGCGCGACGCACCGCCCGGCGTACCCGGCGGGCGACCCAGCGGTCGTCGACGGTCCGCGCGGTCGGCCCCTCCAGCAGCTCGTCGAGCCGGACCAGCAGGTCGGTGTACCGGTCGGAGTCGAGCGCCGCACGCAGCGCGTCGAGGGACTCGGCCACGTCCGCCGCGAAGTGCTGCCCGATCCGCGTCGGGACCGGGCCGAGGACCAGGTCAGCGGGCTCGGCGTGCACCGCCTCGTCGAGTCGGGCGGCCATCACCTGGCCGTCGCGTACCGGCCCGAGCTGGGCGCCGAGCCAGCGGAGTTCCCTACGGTGCGCCTCACTCGCCTCCCGGTCCCACAGCCCGCGGAACGTCCGCAGGGTGGCGCGCAGCCGGCGGGCCGCAACCCGCATGTCGTGCACCGCCTCCTCGCCACCGCCGCGAGCGCCGGGGTGGTTGGCGATCAGCACGTCCCGCTGGGCGAGGGCGTAGTCGAGGACCGGTGCCACGCCCGGATCGCCGGTCGTGGACCGGTACGCGGCGAGCCGGGTGGCGAGGGCGCGATGGGACTTGGAGATCGGCACCGGCCGGGCGCCGGCGTCCCGGAGCCGCCTGTTTACGGCCTCCAGCAGCCGGTCGTCGCCCTCGACCAGCTCGACCTCGATCTCGTGCCAGGTCTGCCGCTCGTCGGTCACCAGGTCCCGGCCCTCGACGGTGTCCTCGGCGACCTCGGCCAGCACCCGGCCCTGCGCGTCGAGGAGCCGGCGTTCGATCCGGCGGGTGGTGATGCGGGCGGCCGGCGCGACGGGTCGGCCCCGGGACGCGGCCCGGAACAGTGTGACCAGCTCCGCCGGCGGGTCACTGTCGGCCGCCCCGGCCGGGAACTGGTACTCGGTCCGGTCGCCACCGGCCGCGCCGACCTTGAGGTGCCAGCCCGCGTCGTGCCCCCCGGTACGCCGGCGCAGCGCGAACCCGCTGCGGGCCAGCCGCAGGTCGGCGGTGTCCAGGTACACCGCGTCCAGATCGAGCGCGGTGGCGTCCGACATCGTCGTGACGCCACCGCAGCCCGTCAGGTCCGGCAGCCGGAAGCCCTCGTCGCCGGAGTACTTGCGTTCCCGCTCCACCACGGTCGCCATGGCGAACCGGTACCCCATGGCGGGACCGGCGAATCGGGGCTCAGCTGAGCCGCTCCAGCACCATCGCCATGCCCTGCCCGCCGCCGACGCACATGGTCTCCAGACCGATGGTCTTGTCGTGCCACTCCAGGGCGTTGAGCAGGGTGCCGATGATCCGGGCACCGGTCATGCCGAACGGGTGGCCGATGGCGATCGCGCCGCCCATCACGTTCAGCTTCTCCTCGGGGATGCCGAGCTGCCGGTAGGAGGGGATCACCTGGGCGGCGAACGCCTCGTTGATCTCGACCAGGTCGACGTCGTCGATGGTCATCCCGGCCCGCTTCAGCGCCTGCTTGGACGCCTCGACCGGGCCGAGGCCCATGATCTCGGGGGAGAGGGCGGTCACGCCGGTGGAGACGATCCGGGCCAGCGGGGTGAGCCCGAGGTCCTTCGCCCGCTGGGCGCTCATGATCACCACGGCGGCCGCGCCGTCGTTGAGCGGGCAGCAGTTGCCGGCGGTGATCCGGCCGTCCGGGCGGAAGACCGGCTTGAGGCCGGCGACCGCCTCCAGGGCGACGCCGGGGCGCGGGCCGTCGTCGGTGCTGACCACGGTGCCGTCCGGCGTGGTGACCGGGGTGATCTCCCGGGCCCAGAGGCCGTCCGCGATGGCCTTCTCCGCCAGGTTCTGGCTGCGGACGCCGAAGGCGTCCATGTCCTCGCGGGTGATGTCGTACACCTGGGCGAGGTTCTCCGCCGTCTGCCCCATGGCCAGGTAGATGTCGGGGAGCTGACCGGCCTCGCGCGGGTCGGTCCACACCTCGGCGCCGCCCTGGGCGCGGGTCTTCGAGCGCTCCCGGGCCTCGGCGAAGCGCGGGTTCTCCCAACCGCCGCCGACCAGCGCCTGCGCCTCCGGGGGCAGGGTGTCGGAGTTGCCGCGGGCGTACCGGGAGACCATCTCGACGCCGGCGGAGATGAAGACGTCACCCTCGCCGGCCCGGATCGCGTGCATCGCCATCCGGGTGGTCTGCAGCGACGAGGCGCAGTAGCGGGTGAGCGTGGCGCCCGGCAGGCCGTCGAGGCCCATCAGCGTGGCGACCACCCGGGCCATGTTGAAGCCCTGCTCGCCGCCGGGCAGGCCGCAGCCCAGGTAGAGGTCGTCGATCTCGGTCGGGTCGAGCCCGGGGACCTTGGCCAGGGCGGCCTGGACGATGGTCGCGGCGGGGTCGTCCGGGCGGACGTCACGCAGCGAACCCTTGAACGCGCGGCCGCTGGGGGACCGGGCGGTGGCGACGATGACGGCGTCGCGGGACGACTCAATCGGCATGAACCAACGTTAACCCGCGAGTAACTTGACGCGGAAGCAGCCCGCCCGGCGGGAAATGTCACCCCGACCTAGGGCGGTCAGTGGTGGCGGGAGGCGACCGTCGCCGCCGCCTCGACGGCCGGCAGGAGGGCGTGTGCCCAGACCCGGTAGCCGTCGGCGGAGGGGTGGTAGCCGTCGTGGCAGAGCGTCCCGGCGTCGGCCCGGAACACCGGCCCGGTCTCGGTGGCCAGGTCGACCACGCT
>JBARAE010000849.1:0-2720 GCA_049791715.1 Micromonospora sp. | reverse complement strand
GCTGGGGAGAGCGTCAAGGCGCTGTCGGAGTACCTGGGCCACGCCGATCCCGGCTTCACCCTGCGTACCTACACCCACCTCATGCCCACCAGCGAGGACCGCACCAGGCGGGCTGTGGACAAGGTCTTCGCGCCGTCCTCGGACGGCCTGGCGACGGCCTAGCGGCGATCATGGCGGCGTTTTGGCTGTTAGCGGGCGGTATCTCTCCAGTTCACCAACTACCGCTGAACGACGGCGACCTCACCGGTCGCCGCCCAGATCACGCCCCAGCGAGGTGCAGGCGCTCGCCGGCGGTCGTGGTTCTTCACGACCCGACCGTCGGCGAAGTCAGCTGGCGCCCGTGACCTGGACGCCGCCCGCGCCGCCGAACTGTTCCTCTACCCCGGCGACCCGCATCTCTTCACCGACAGCAGCCTGCCCTCGTGCGACGAGGAAGCCACCGTGCTGCTCAGCGAGCGGGTGCGGGGCTTCCTCGCGAAGATCGGGTGACTAACGGGAGAAGATCAACAGCAGGATCACGGTGATGATCGCGCTGATCAGGATGGAGCCCAGACAGCCGATCCGGTTCGAGAAGAAGAGGAACATGCCTCTCGTGTACCCACCGGCACCGGCTTGCAGACGCGGCAGCGGTCAGACGGTGACCGGCTGCTGCTCGGCGCGTACCGCCGAGGCCTCCGCGCGGGCGATCGGGCCGCCGGGGAGGGCGGCCACGGCGGCACCGACGGCGACCGCCGCCCCGGCGAAGAGGAAGGCCCACGGCACGCCGCCGGAATGGTCGACGATCAGCCCGGCCACGGCGCCGCCGGCGGCGCTCGCCGCGATCGACATGGTGACCACCCAGGTGTACGCCTCGTTCAGCATGCCGGTCGGGGCGATCCGCCCGACCAAGGTGTTCTCCAGGGTCAGCGCGGGTGCGATGGTCGCCCCGCCGAGCACCAGCGCGATCCCGAGCGCGAGCGGGGCGGCCATCACCGCGAAGACGGCGAAGCTGGCCGCCACCGCGCCGAGCAGCCAGGCGAACTGGCGGGTCATGTCGGCCGCCGGCCGGCGTACGCCGAACCAGAAGCCACCGGCGGCGCTGCCGATGCCCCAGACGGCGAGCAGGATGCCGGCAAGGCTCTCCGGGTCGGCGGTGGTGGCGTTGCCGGCGAACGCCGGGACGATCACCCCGGCGGCGCCGAACGCGATGCCGAGGCTGGCCACGCAGAGCAGCAGCGCGGGGAAGCCGCCCACCCGCAGCGGCCCGAGTCCCTTGGCGTGGTGCTCGTGCGGGTGGGGCCGCCAGCCGCGCATCACCCGGCCGAGCGCCACCGCGGACGTGCCGACCAGGGTGACCACGGCGGCACCGACCAGCGCCGCGGCCGCGTCGGCGACGAGCACGAATGCGGCCACCAGCAGTGGGCCGAGCACGAAGACGACCTCGAAGAGCGAGGTCTCCGCCGCCAGGGCGGTGTTGCGCAGGTGGTACCGGCCGGACGCCGGGCCGGTCAGGTCGTTCCAGGCACCCCGGATGGCGGCGGTCAGCGGCGGGTACGTGGCGCCCGCGACCCCGGCGGCCAGGTAGATCAGGGCCAGGCTGCCGCCCTCGGAGCGGCTCGCCCAGAGCAGCCCGAACAGGGCCAGCGGGTGTGCCACGGCGGTGGCCAGCAGCACCGGGGTGGGACCGACCCGGTCGGCGATCCGGCCGGCGATCGGGCTGAGCGCGGCGCCGGAGAGGGCGTAGATGCCGCCGGCGACCGCGGCCAGCGAGTACCGGTCGGTCACCTCCTCGACCACGAGCAGCAGCGCCAGCGGCGTCATGCCGATCCCGAGCCGGCCGATGATGCCCAGGACGAGCAGCATCGGGGCTCCGGGGATCCGCCAGACGCCCAGGTACTGGCGCAGTGCGGCCACGGCCGACCTCCAGGGATGTAATGAGTGAGAGACGTTTCGACCCTAACGCCGAGCGCGTCACGGGGGAAACGGTTAGTGCGCTCACACCCGTACGCGAAAAGACCGCCCGTGCCCGGCGAACCGGGCACGGGCGGTCGGCGATCGGGAGATCAGCGCTGGAACTGCACCGGCCCGGCGCTGCCGGCCAGCTGCTCCAGTCGGGCCACCCGCTGCTCCATCGGCGGGTGGGTGGAGAAGAGCGCCGCGATGCCGCCACCCCGCTTGAACGGGTTGTCGATCATCAGGTGCGCGGTGCTGGTGAGCTGACCCTGCGCTGGCAGCGGCCGCATCTGGGTGCCCATGTGGATCTTCCGCAGGGCGCTGGCCAGGGCCAGCGGGTCGCGGCTCAGCTCGGCGCCGGACTGGTCGGCCTGGAACTCCCGGCTCCGGCTGATCGCCAGCTGGATGATGGTCGCCGCGATCGGGCCGAGGATCAGGGTGAGCAGCAGCACGGCCGGGTTCGGGCCGTCCTCGTCGTCCCCACCGCCCAGCGGGATGAACCAGGCGATGTTGGCCAGCATGGTGATGATGCCGGCCAGGCCGGCCGCCACGCTGGAGATGAGGATGTCCCGGTTGTAGACGTGCGACAGCTCGTGCCCGATCACCCCGCGCAGCTCGCGGTAGTCGAGGATCTCGGTGATGCCCTGGGTCACGCAGACCGCCGCGTGCTGCGGGTTCCGCCCGGTGGCGAACGCGTTCGGCTGCGAGGTCGGGCTCACGTACAGGCGGGGCATCGGCTGCCGCGCCTCGGTGGCCAGCTCACGCACCATCCGGTACAGCTCGGGGAA
>JBARAE010000848.1:0-4949 GCA_049791715.1 Micromonospora sp. | reverse complement strand
ACCGTCGTCGACGGGGGAGAGCCGACGCCGGCCGTGCTGGCCGCTGCCGCCACCGGCCGCCCCGCCGAGCTGCTGCTCGTCACCGACGCCGGTCGATCGTTGCGGGCCGCGCTGGCCGACGCCGGTTTCCCCCTGGTCACCGAGGTCGAGCTGGTGCCCGCGGACGACTCGCCGGCCCGCCTGCTCGCCTTCGGCACCGGGTCCGACCGCAGCCTGGAGGCGGCCAAGGACGCGCTCTGGGCCGTCGACGAGTACGCCGGGGTGCGCTATCGCGACCCGGCCGACCCGGCGGGCCGGCTGCTGGACATCTCCCTCGACCCGGAGCCCGGGCCGCTGCGCCGTGAACTGCTGGCCGAGCTGGCCCGCTCGAGCCCCCGTACGGTGACCGAGCTGCGCCGCTTCACGGTCACCTCGACGGTCTACCGGGCCGCGGACGCCAACCGGGCGCTCACCTCGCTGCTCGGCTCCGGCGCGGTGACCCGGGAGCCGGAGCACGGCCGGCTCGGCGGTGACGTGCTGATCAGCCCCGCCTCGCGCGCTGGGTCAACTGCCTGACCACCAGCGACACTCCGGTGGCGATGACCCCGATACTGAAGACCATCTGGACGCAGACCGCCACCCGGGCGACCTGCCCGGCGGCGTGCACGTCGCCGTAGCCGATGGTGGTCAGGGTGGTCAACGAGAAGTAGAGCGCGTCGATCCGGGTCTCCAGCCCGGCGAACTGCCCCGGCCGGCTGCGCGCGATGACGTAGTCGCCGAGCGCGAAGGTGAGCAGGCCGGCGACCAGGGCCACGACGAGGCGGATCAACGCCCTGATCTCCTCCGCCCCGCCGGGCGCGGCCGCGGCGACGAGCTGCCGGCGTACCTGACTGGTCACCAGCCAGGCGACGATGAGCACCAGCACCAGCGTGCCGAGCGAGCGCAGCGCCAGCCGGAGGCCGTTCGGGTCGGGCTCCACCGGCACCACGAAGTACGCGACCGTCAGCAGCAGGCATGCCCCCACCGCACGCCGGCGCTCCCACTGGTGGGAGGGATTCCCGGTCATGCCGCGATTCTCCGCCGCGACCGTGGCGCCGTCGGCGGGAACGGCAAACTCCACCCGCACCCGCCGTTGTGGACTGTGAACGGCCCGAAACGCCGAGCGGGGCGCCGGTAAGGTCACCGGCACCCCGCTCGACCTCGGGACGTCACGCCCGGGACTTGTCCTGCCTCCAGGAGAGCGGCCCCGGCAGGTCCACGCGGTGGGCGCGGGACCGGGAGTTCCAGGACCAGCGGCCGACCTTGATGCTCCAGGAGGAGAAGCCGTTCTCGGTGAAGTTCAGCACCAGCGGGCCGTACTTCTGACGCTTACGGAACTGCAGCCCCATCGTGGGCTCCTCTCGTCGTCTTCCCTGCCTCTGCGGCATCGAACATGCCCGAAACGCCGTTTCACGAAACCCCGCCCGCTCCGCACTGGACGGCCCGGCCGAGCGGCGCTAATCTCTATCTAACAGGTAGGTTTAGGGGATAGGCGGATGCTGGTGGAAGCCCGTGGTGCGGGACTGGCCGGAGCGGATCGCCGCGTGCCCACACTGGACCCGGCCGACAACGGTGTCGTCGAGCTGCGCCCGGTCGACCCGGACCTGTTCCGCTGTCTGCTGCGCCGGCGCGCGTCCACGGAGACCGTGATCACCATGCCGGGACTGGCCGGCGGCCGGCGCCTGCCGTCGCTCCCACCGGTTGCCGTCACCGCCGCGTCGCTCACCCCGGTGTCGGTCGAGCCGCCGACCATCTCCTTCCGCCTCGACCGTCGGTCGGCGCGCTGGCGGGCGGCGGAACGCGCCGAGCACCTGGGGGTGCACCTGATCGCCCCCGGTGGGCTCCTCGGCCGCCCCGCCTGGACGTCGGGGCCGTTCGGGGTGCCGCTGATCGAGGACGCGGCGGGCGTGCTGCTGTGCCGGGTGGTGCGCCGCATCGAGGTCGGCGACCACACCGTCGTGTTCGGCGAACCTCTCGCCCTCGGCGAGGGCGAGCAGGGCGATTACGCCGTACACCATGCCGACCACACCGTCGGACTGGCGCGATGGTGAGGCCCGCTCAGACGGTCAGCGCGGCTCCCAGGCGTCCGGGCGGGCGATCAGCTTGCGAACGTGCCCGGGGAGCCGGCCGCTGGTGATCTCGGCGAGGCTCACCTCGTCGACCACCTGCCGGACCGCGGCCCGGACGGCCACCCACAGCCGGGGCAGGTTCTCCGCCGCGCCCTCGTACTTCGTCTCCTCCGGGCGCAGCCCCCGTACCCCCGCCAAAGGCCCTTCGACCGCGCGGAGGATCTGCCCGATGGTGACGTCCTTCGGCGGCCGGGCCAGGGTGTAGCCGCCCTCCGCGCCGCGCTGCGCCCGGACGATCCCGGCCCGGCGCAGGTCGGCGAGGACGGCCTCCAGGAACTTACGGGGCATGTCCTGTTCGGCGGCGATGGCCTGGGCGGAGAGCAGGGCGGGGTACGCGGTGGTCAGGCTCAGGGCCGCCCGGACCGCGTAGTCGCCGCGCGCGGAGATCTGCACCCTGTCATCATGCCCGTCCGTTGGGCACCGGTGCGTCCGCGGGCGGACGCGGGCGCACCATCCGGACCGGGAGCGGCTGATCGCGGGCGGCCCGGAAGGCACCCGGGCTGACCCCGATCTCCCGGGTGAAGAAGCGGCCGAAGTTGGTCGGCTCGGGAAACCCGAGCCGGCGGCCGATCTGGGCGATCGGCTCGTCGGTGGCGGCCAGCAGCCGGCTGGCCTGCAACGCCACCCGCTCGTCGATCACCTGCTTCGCGCTGCGGCCGGTGACCGCCAGGCAGGCCCGGGTGAGGGTACGCACCGAGCAGCCGAGCCGGGCGGCGTAGTCCTCCACCCGGCGGGTGTGCGGGTAGCCGCGCTCCACCTCGTGGCAGAACCGGTGGAAGGTGGCCGACTCGGCGCGTGCCCCCGGCCGCTCCTCGGCGGCGCCGATCAGGTGGAGCCGCAGCAGCAGCACGGCGAGCTGGTGGCGGAGCAGAGCCCGCGCGGCCGGTACGCCCCGGTGCCGTTCGGCGTCCACCGTGAGCTGGGTGACCTCGCTGATCACCGCGTCCTCGTCCTCGCCGGCGAGCTGCCGGTAGGGCGCCACGTCGTCCGCGTCGACGTCCAGCCCGCGCAGCGTGCCGGCGCGCCAGCGCACCACGCAGGCGTCGAGGTGAGCACCGACGCAGCGCAGCGCCTGACCGGGGCGGGCCCGCAGCAGCGTGCCGGGCCGGCAGGGCAGTGCCCGGAAGTCCAGCTCGGCGCTGCCGTGTCCGCCAGTGACCAGGAGCAACACGTCCGCGTCGAGCAGCACCGGGCGGCGCCAGGTGGCTTCGGGCACCAGGTCGCCGAGAGCGCCGGTGACGATGTCGTCGGCGTCGTACCCGGTCACAGGCAGGTCGGTGCGGATTGCCGGGGAGAGCTGACCGGTAGTGACCATCGTCCCGACGGTAACTGCCCTTTCCGCAGGTCGCATCTCGGCGCGCGTCCGGAAACGGCGGTCTTGTCCCGGCGCGCGCCGGCGGGCTAGGTTACCGAGCGGTAGCGCCTGGGTCGGCGGACCACCCGCGACCCGCCGACTCGCGATGGGATGGGCATGACAGATCTGTTCTCGGTCGACGGCAAGACGGTCCTCGTCACCGGCGGCTCACGGGGGATCGGGCTGATGATCGCCCGAGGCTTCGTCCAGGCCGGCGCGAAGGTCATCATCTCGTCGCGCAAGGCCGACGTCTGCGAGACGGTGGCCAGGGAGCTCTCCGCCGAGGGGCACTGCGAGGCGATCCCGGCCGACCTGAGCCACGACGAGGGCGCGGAAGGGCTGGCCGCGGCCGTCCGGGAACGCACCGACCGGCTCGACGTGCTGGTCAACAACGCCGGTGCGACCTGGGGCGCGCCGCTGGAGTCGTACCCGGAGGCCGCGTTCGACAAGCTGTGGGCGGTCAACGTCAAGGCCGTCTTCCGGCTCACCACCGCGCTGCTGCCGGCGCTGCGCTCGGCCGCCACCGCCGGCGACCCGGCCCGCGTGATCAACATCGGGTCGGTCGACGGCATCCGGGTGCCCTGGATGGAGGTGTACGCCTACTCGGCGACCAAGGCCGCCGTGCACATGCTCACCCGCAGCCTCGCCCACCAGCTCGCCGGCGAGCACATCACGGTGAACGCGATCGCGCCCGGGCCGTTCGAGAGCAAGATGATGGCCTTCGCGCTGGACGACCCGGGATCCCGGGCGGCTATCGAGCAGCAGGTGCCGCTCGGGCGGATCGGGCGTCCCGAGGACATGGCGGGCACCGCGATCTACCTGTCGTCCCGGGCCGGCGCGTACCTGACCGGGGCGGTGATCCCGGTGGACGGCGGCATCACCACGCACGGCTGAATCGGGCACGCCCACGGCGTACCCGACCGGTGGTAGCCGGAGCCGCGCGGACTCGGCAGATCCGCGCGGCCCCGGTGTGCGTGTCAGCGGCCGGCGAGCAGCCGGTTCACCGCCGTGTCGACGTCCAGGTGCTCGGCCTCGCGGCCGCGCGGGACGACGACGTAGGTCCGGCGCAGGAAGCGCACGAGGACGCTCCGCGGAACCTCGAAGAGAGCGTTGCCGTCCGGCGACGACAGCGCCAGCGCGACGAAGTCGCCGCGCGGTGTGGCCCACGGCCAGACCCGGACATCACCGATGCCGGCCGGTTCGTCGAGCCCGGTGACCAGCAGTTCGCGAGCGAACGACCAGCTCACCGCCTCGCCGCCGGCAGATTCGGCGTGGAACAGGACATGGACCGCATACGGGTCAGCAGGGTCGTAACGCAGACTGGCACGCACCGGCAATGCGGTGGCGTCAGGCGCGACGAGCCTTAGCGACGTCTCGACCTCTACGGTCGTCGGTCGGATGACACTCATGGACGTTCTCCCCCCGGCACCGCTGCGGAACGCGCGTGT